>JANNFH010000042.1:0-6755 GCA_031379565.1 Alphaproteobacteria bacterium | reverse complement strand
CATCGGCACGGTTAGCTTTGGCGGTAGCGATGCGGCCTTCTTCTCCGCTTCCGACAGGCGTAAGTCGCGGTTCTCCTTGGCCATGACGCGAAGCGCGTTGCCAACGGGGGTGCCGTACTTTTCCGCCTGGGTGAGCGCCATGGCAACGGATTTGACGCCGGCGTGGTCGGTGCGGCGGGCGAGGTTTTCGTAGGCGCTGCGCCGATCGGGCAGATAGGAGAGCTCAGCGCAGGTGAGCGCGAATTCCTCCGCAAGCTCAACCGAAGCGGAGGCGATCTCCGTGCCCACGCGCTGCAGCGCCATTTCGACCGACATGCCGCTTTCGACACAGATCAGCATCATATCGAGGCTATCGGGGAAAGCGCGCATGATGTTGTCGCGCCGTTTCTGCGCCATGTTCGCGAGAAAGATGTTGGGCGCGTAATAGCCGAACGCGACGGCGCCGACCACCGCCATCATCTTCATCTGGAAGCTGAGGTTTGCGCCCAGCACCACCACGTAGAACAAAGCGGCGATGCCAAAGCCGATCGGCAGCGCGGCGCGGTAGAAGTAGAACATGGTCTGCGCCGCCTGGCCCCGCAGGCCGGCGCGGATCAGTTTTTCTGTCAACGTGTCGTCAGCGAGGCGGCGTTGCAGCTGCAACTTGTCCACCATGCCTTTGGCGAATTGATTGGCGTTCTTGTGCTGGAGGCCAGGGCCGGCGTTTTTGGCCAGTTCGGCGCGGCTCTTCTTGCGCAATTCCTCGCGCCGCTTGGCCACTTCCTTCAGCCGCGATCCCAGCTGGTTTTCCGCGAATATGGGCGCCGCCAGCGAGACAATGGTCGCAAAGCAAGCGCCCGCCGCGAGCGCCGCGGCGATGTTGGTTGGGTCGGTCAGCGTGCGGGTAAGGTCCATGGAAGCGCTGCCTTCAGAACTTGAAATTGACCATCTTGTTCATGATGAGAATGCCTGAGGTCATCATCACTGCGGCGCCCAGCAGAATGAGGTGGCCGGTGGGGTCGGTGAACAGGATCATGATATAGTCCGGCTTGGTGACGTAAACCGTGCCCATGACGCAGAAGGGCAGGGCGCCGATGATCATCGCCGAGGATTTCGCCTCCGCGGAAAGCGCCTTCACTTTTTCCTTCATCAGCTTCCGGGAGCGCAGCACGGTGGACAAATTTCCAAGCGACTCGGAAAGGTTGCCGCCGGTCTTCTGCTGGATAATCAGCACGATGGCGAAGAAGTTCACTTCCGGAAGCGGCATACGATCGAACATGCGCTGCATGCTTTGATCGAGCGGCACGCCCATCGCCTGGCCGTCGCACAAGACCTGGAACTCAGCGCGCAGGGGCGCTGGTGATTCCGTTGCAATGATGCGCAGACATTGGTTGAGCGGCAGTCCAGATTTTACCCCGCGGACGATGATGTCGATGGCGTCGGCGAGTTGATTGGCGAATTTCTTTTGCCGCCCTGACACCAACATGCCCAAAATCCAGCGCGGGAAACCAAGCACGCCGACAAAGCCGCCAGCCGCCGCGCCGATGGGGCCTTGCACCACCAAGCCGATGAGTGCCAACACCGCCCCGAGCCCACCGGCCATAACCCAATAACGCGTCACACTGAGATTGATGCCCGCCTGTTCGATCTGTCCCTTCACCGAAACGCGCCGCTTGCGCGATTGCTGTTCGTTGAGCGCAAGCTCCTTGAGCGCCTCTTGCGTCGTTTGCTTGCGCTTGAGCGCCACTGTGTCCACGGTCGCGGCTTTACGCCGATCGGCGCGGCCGCCTGCGACCGCGCGCACGCGCCGCTGCGCTGGCGCGGTCAGGCCTGGGCCCGCGAACGCCAGGCCCAACCCGCCAACGGCGACGAAAGCCAAGATTGCCGCCAGCAGACCCGCGTCCATCAGGCGTTCTCCGCTTCATCGAGCGCCTGGGCCAATTCCTTCTCAAGCCCGAAATAGCGGGCCCGCTCCCAGAAGCGCGGCCGACCGATGCCGGTGCCGCGGTGGCGCCCGGTAATGCGGCCGTTTTGATCTTCACCCTGAATTTCGTAGAGCAAGAGATCCTGGGTGATGATGGTTTCACCTTCGAGGCCCATCACTTCGGTGATCTGCGTGATGCGGCGCGAGCCATCACGCAGGCGCGCAGCCTGAATCACGACATCGACCGAAGCGACGATGATTTCGCGAATGGTCTTCGGCGGCAGCGAGAAGCCGCCCATCGTGATCATGGATTCCAAACGGGAGAGAGCTTCACGCGGCGTATTGGCGTGCAATGTGCCCATCGAGCCGTCGTGGCCGGTGTTCATGGCTTGCAGGAGATCGAAGCTCTCCGGGCCGCGGACTTCGCCGACGATGATGCGGTCTGGGCGCATCCGCAGGCAATTCTTGACCAGATCGCGCATCGTCACCATGCCCGACCCTTCGAGGTTAGGCGGGCGGGTTTCGAGGCGCACGACGTGGGGCTGTTGCAATTGCAATTCCGCAGCGTCTTCACAGGTGACGATGCGCTCATTCGGATCAATGAAGGCGGTGAGCGTGTTGAGCAGGGTGGTTTTTCCCGAACCGGTGCCGCCGGAGATCAGGATATTGGCGCGGCAGGCGCCGATGATCTGCAAGATCTTCGCGCCCGCCGGCGAAATCGAGCCGAACTCCACCAGGTGCGAGAGCTTCAGCTTGTCTCGGCGGAATTTCCGGATCGTCAGCGTTGGGCCATCGATAGCCAGCGGTGGCACGATGACGTTGACGCGCGACCCATCAGGCAAGCGCGCATCGCAAATCGGCGAGCTTTCATCGACGCGCCGGCCGACCTGGCTGACGATGCGCTGGCAGATATTCATCAGCTGACCGTTGTCGCGGAAACGGATGCCGGTTTTTGACACCTTGCCGTTGACTTCGATGAACACGGCGTTGGCGCCATTGACCATCACGTCGGCGATATCGTCGCGGGCGAGCAGGGGTTCCAGCGGCCCATAGCCCAGCACGTCGTTGCAGATGTCGTCGAGCAGCGCCTCCTGCTCGGCGATCGACATGACCACGTTCTTGATGGAAATAATCTCGGCGACGATGTCGCGAATTTCGTCGCGCGCGCTTTCCGCGTCGAGTTGGGCAAGCTGCGTCAAATCGATGGTCTCGATCAGCGCGTTGAAGATTGTCGACTTGACCCGGTAGTAAGCTTCCGAGCGAAATTCACCGGCTTCGGATTGTTCAGGCGTAGGTTGACGGGTCTGCGGCGGCGGCGCGGCGGGCCGTTGCGCGCTCGGCGCTGGCGCGGGCTTTGGGCCCGTAGCGGCTTGCAAGCGCGCCGCAGGCGGCGCGGCTGCCGCCGGCGCCGCGTTCGGAGCTTCGCCCAAGCTTCGCTTTCCGAACATCAAGGCGCCTCTAGCGTTTCAGGAACGGAAGTTTCGAGGTGAACGAGGCCTTCTTCGCCTCCACCACTTTGCGGCCGGTCAATCCAGCCGCGAGCGCATCGATTGAGATCGCGGTTTTCGAGGTCGGCGCGACTTCGCCGATCATTTGCCCGTTGTTCGCCGCCGCCCCATAAAGGGCAGGGTCGAACGGGAACGAAGCGATCGGTTCGGCGCCCAAAGCTTCGGCGAAATCCTTGAAGGGTATTTCGGGCCGCTTCGGCACGCCCACCATCGACAGCGCCACGGTTGGCGCGGAATCGTAGGGGCGCATCGATTTCAGCAGGTCGAGAATATTCTTGCTGTTACGCAAGCTGGCCAAATCCGGCGCTGCGACAATGATCACATCATCGGCGGCGAGCAGGGTCTGCTTCACCCAAGACGTCCAAGTGTGAGGCAGGTCGAGCACGACGAAGGGACTGGTGCGCCGCACCCGCTCAATCACGATCTCGAATGCACTCGGGTCGAGTTCGAACTCGCGCTCTAGCGTCGCTGGCGCGGTGAGCATTTGCAGGCGCTGTGTGTGCTTTGTGGTCACGCGCTCAAGGAAGACGTCGTCCACCCGGTCGGGCGCCAACAGCACATCGGCGATCGATTGCTGTGGGTCCTGATTGAAATCGAGCGCGGCAGTGCCAAACGACAAATCAAGGTCGATCAAGGTTGCGCCAGCCTCTTGGCGTTCGGCGATCGACCAGGCGAGATTGTGCGCGACCGTGGAAGCGCCGACGCCGCCGCGTGCGCCGATTACGGCGATGACGCGCCCAGCGAACGGCTTGTCGGGATTGACGTAAAGCCCGCAAATGGTGCGGATGACGTCCACAGGCGCGACGGGTGGCACGATATATTCGCTGACCCCGCGCGCCATCAACTCGCGGAACAGCCTGATATCGTTGATCGCGCCGATAATGACGACCTTGGTGCCTTCTTCGATCACCTGCGCCAGCCGATCGATGCCGTGCAGCATGGCTTGGCCCTGCACCAGGGTGTCGATGATCAACAGATTGGGGCTGGCCTGGGAGGCGAAGCGGGTGATGGCGCCGTCAACGCCGCCTTGCTCGACCGTCAGATCGGCGCGCGCCATACGGCGGTCGGCGGCGATGCCGGCGATGATGTCGGCGATCTCGGGACGATCACAGCTGGCGTGAATTGTGATGCGTGGCACCGGCTGCTCTGTCGTGCGGCCAAAATCGCGGGGCGGTAGCGGAGCTGGCGCAGCCAACGAGGCGAGCGTCGGCGGAGCGGTCAAGCCAAACGGATCATCGCTCGCGGCGGGTGTATTATCCTGCTCATTAAGCGCGATAGGGCTATCGTCGGCTTCGAACGGGGGCAGCCCGCTTTCGATCTCACCGATACCGAAGGTGGCATCGTCCTCAAGCACGAAATCTTCGTCCTCGCCCTCGGCCAGGCTCCAATTCGCGTCGCGGCTGGGATTGTTCATGCGGTCAGGCCCTATTGCGACGCGACGGTGCTGATGGTGGCGCGTTCTTCTGGCGCGCGGGTTGCGCCGGTGACTTCGCCCGCGCGATAGGCGGTCATCACGCCGTCGCGGCGACCGGAATTGCGCGGGTCCATGTCGCGCGGCGCCAGTAGATCGTGCGGATCCTCAACCATGGCGGCGAGATTGGCTTGCGTAGCGCAGCCGAAACTCTCCCAGGCCTGGTTGTTGCTTTGGTGGCCGAGATCTTGCTCCCACAACGGTGCGCATTCCGGCGCTTCCGCTTCGAACCGAGTGAAGCTGAGGATCACCGGCGCCTCAGTTTCGCCGGACGCGTCATAACTTGAGCCGGCTACGGCGGCGTAGGAAACGCCAGATTCGATCAGCGCCAGACGCGCTTGCTGCGCCACCTGAGCGGCAGCGTCCGCATTAGCCCCGCCCGATGGCGTCGATAGGATCATGGCGCCGTGCCCGGCGCGCAGATAACCGCCGGCGAAGCCGGCAATGTCGCTTCGCGCCTTGCCGGTCAGTTCGTGGCTGCTCGCGGCGACGTCAAGCTCAAGCCGCGAATCGGTCTGCGCGACTTGGATCGCATGGCGGTCCGCCGCCGACGACATCGGCGCTGCGTCGGGCTCGGGAACGCTAGCGCACGCGCCCAGAGAAGCAGCGACGCTGATGCCGAGGAGGAGAGTTGAGAGGCGGGGCGACATGGGGCGCGTTCCTTATTCGATCACGTGGCCGTGCGGACCCTGCAGGCGACGACCGTCGCCTTGTTCGTCTTCGGGCGCGCGATAAAGAGCGTTTAGGCGGCCCGAGAGCAGGCTTTCACCCTCGCTCGGGTTCATGAAGCCGTCAGCGGGCGTGCGCAGCTGATCGCCGCTGGTCGGGCGCACCAGATACGGCGTCACGATGATGACCAATTCGGTCTCGCTGTTGATGAAATCGCGTGAGCGGAACAGCGAACCGATCACCGGCGTGTTCATCACCCCCGGAATGCCCTCAAGCGCATGTCGGGTGCGCTCTTGGATGAGGCCCGCGAGTACGATCGAGCTGCCGGAGGACATTTCCAGCGTGGTTTCCGCGCGGCGCACTTGCAGAGCGGGGATGGTAATGCCGCGGATGACGGTGGTGGTGCCGTCTGCGTTGCGAATTGGCGTATCGCCGGTGTTGATCGCGCCGTCTGAAGTCAGTTCGCTGACCTCGGTGGAAAGTTTCAGCGAAATCCGGCCGCCCGACATCACGATCGGCGTGAACGCCAGCCCGACGCCGAACGGTTTGAACTCGACCGAAATCTGCCCGTCGTTGGAATTCACAGGCACCGGAAATTCGCCCCCAGCAAGGAAGCGCGCCGATTCCCCTGAAATGGCGGTTAGGTTCGGTTCGGCCAACACGCGTAGCAAACCAGCACGCTCGAACGCTTCAATCGAAGCATCGGTGCGCTGGGAGGTCTCGACGTGCGCGGGCCCCCAGGTTTCCTGCCCTGTCGAGGGATCGAAGCGATAGCCCGCGACGCCCGCTTGATCGGCGGTAAAAGGCTGACCGGTCGCAGGGTTGATGGCGTCTTGGCCGGGATAGGCGTAGCCGTCCGGGCGCAAAATGTTTTGGGCGATGCCGCCGCTGGCGGCCAGGCCGCCGAGGATCGCGCCGTTGATGGAATAGCCGTTACGCGTGGCGACGCTGAGAAAGTCATCCTCACCGAGAAGCTGGTTGATCATCTCGTTGTAATTGAGATTGATCCCCAATTGCCGCACCAAAGTCCGGCTCATTTCCACAACGCGAACGCGCACCAGCACCTGTTCGCTGCCTTCAACCTGGATAAGGTTGATGACGCGGGGGGTGTTGCCACCCGGATTGGCCGAGCCCGGCGCCTGCGGCCCGCCGGCGCCGACGCCCCCATCGCCCGCACCTTCGCCGCCGGCGATGCCAAGAAACG
>JANNFH010000015.1:0-11112 GCA_031379565.1 Alphaproteobacteria bacterium | reverse complement strand
GCGGTGGTGATCAATTTCACCTGCGCCGGCTTTGCCGGCATTCTGGTGCCGTTGACGCTGCGCCGGTTCGGCGCCGACCCGGCGATCTCCTCCTCGGTGTTCGTCACCTTCATCACCGATTGCGTCGGCTTCCTGGCGTTTCTTGGCTTGGCGACGATGATCCTGCTCAGCTGAGCGCTATTTGTCGCCGCTTACGCTGCGCGGGCCACGGTCCATGCGTTGCCGCTGCTGTTGTGCGAGTTGCCGTGCCAATTCCTCGATACGGTCCGCGTCGGCTTCGATTTTGGCTTCAAGGCCGGCGTGGACGCTCTCCTCGATGCCTGGGCTTTCGAGCGTGAGCCGTGCCAATTCGGTGGCGGTGGCGCTGATCCGCTGGGTGAGCTGGGCCAATTCGGCGCGCACCGGTTCGGTGACCTCCAAATCATGGGCTTCGCGTTCGGCCGCCTGGGCATCGCGTTGGGCGTCGCGCATTGCACGGCGAGCCTCAGCCTGCACTTGGCGCATGTCAGCCTGGGCTTCGGCAATGCCGCGGCGGGCCTCTTCCATAATTTCGCGCCTTTCGACATCGCTCAAGCCCATCTCACGAGAATGTTCGGACATCTCCCGGGCGCTCGTCTCAAGCTCGCGCTGGCTGTCTTCAATCGCCGCTTGCGCCTCAGCCATGGCCTCACGGATTTGAGCCTCGATTTCAGCGTCATTGATGCCGGCGTCATCGCCGCCGCCAGCCAGGTCTGTGTCGGCGTAACGATAAGCGCGTAGGTCAGGATCGGCCGCGTCCATTGCCTTGGATAGTGCGACGCCTGGCGCCGGCGGGAAATTGTGTGCGGCGACTGTGACAATACGCGGCGGCTGCGCGGACCAGGCTAAGGCGCAGATGTCCACGGTCGCAAACGCCAACACGGCGGCTCCCACCAATATCTGCGTGCGGGTTGGGGCGTTGCGTTTCAGCATGGCGATGCGCTCCTTGAAGGCTTCGAGGGAATGCGGCGGCCAGGCGCAGCCGAGCGGAACGGGTTGCGCGCCGGTGTGCGCCTTGAGCAGGGCTTCGGCGTAGGCGCGGCGCGCCGCGTCGTTGCGGGTGACGACGGCTTCGTCGCAGGATAATTCCTGATCGGTGCGCAGCGCGCGCGCGGCGACATGCACGAGCGGATTGAACCAGCTTGCGCACTGGATCAAAGCGGCGAGCGCGTTTATCCACGGATCGCCTTGGGCCAAGTGTGCGCGCTCGTGCGCCAACACGACGCCCATTTCCTCGGTGCTGTAGCGGGCCTCGAAATCGGCCGGTGTAATGATGACAGGGCGGAAGGCGCCCAGCACCGCCGGTCCGCCGTCATTGCTTGCGGCGCTGAAAACGCGCTCGCCCCATTCCGCGCGCGGGGTGAGTTGGCCCAGCGCTTTCACGAATCGGTGCTGCCGGAGGGCCAGCACCGCGATGCTCAAGAGGGCCCCGCCGATCCACACCAGCACCAGCACGAAGGTCAGGTCGATCGCCAACGCACTTGTGTCGGGCGGCGGCGCCATGAAGGCGCCAAGAGATGAGACGTAATCCGGTGCGCCGAGGGGCGGAGCGGTCACGGTTTCGGTTCGCGGCGGGAGGAAACACATCGTCGCCGCGAGCGGAGGAATGAGCCACATCGCATAGGCGATGCGCGCGCCGAACCAGCGCTGCACTGGCGTGCGGGCGATCAGCACCAGCACAATCGCCGCAGCTAAGGCGAGGTTAAACCTGAGCATCAGCGAGAGCAGATCATGGCTCATCGTCAAGCTCCGCAATCAGGCGCTTCAGTTCGCTGATGTCGTCGGCGCTCAATTGCTTGGTCTCAGCGAAATGCGAGACCAGTGGCGCGAGCCTGCCGTCGAACAGGCGATCGATCAGGCCGCGGCTTTCGTCCTGTACGTATTCGGTGCGGGCGATTAGCGGCGAATAGAGATAGCGCCGCCCGTCGCGCTCGGCGGCGACGGCCTTCTTGGTCAACAAACGGTTGAGCAGCGTCTTGACCGTGGTCTCGGACCATTCCTGCTCAGCGCCCACCGTGGCCGCGACCTCTTCGGCGCTCTGCGGGGTCTTCCGCCAGAGCGCTTCCATGACGAGACTTTCCGCGCCGCTGATCCGCATGTGATTACATCTGTAAATATTAATATTGACTACAGGCGTAATCCCCCGTCAAGCCCGAAAATCAGGGGTTTCCCCTCGAGCGATGGTTAACCACCGCGCCGCGCGAACCTGCGGCGCCCGACTTGCCTGGGAGGGGAAGTCCGCCGCTGTAAACGCTCCAAAACGAAACGGCGGGCGAAGCATTCAGGTTCGAAAGGCGCGCCCATGACGTCTCATGCAGTTTCTCCGGAAGGCCTCGCGCTGATCCAGGACTTCGAGGGCTTTCGAGCCGAGCCGGCGCCATTGCCGGGCGGCGCTTGGGTGGTCGGCTTTGGCCATGTCCGCATCGGCGAAGCTGGCGCCGCGGTGGGTGAAGCGGAAGCCGCCGAATTGCTGGCGCTTGACCTCGCGCCGGTAGAGCGTCTCCTCGGCGCGGTTGTGAAGCAGCCCTTGAGCCAGGCCCAGTTCGACGCGCTGGCGTCGTTCGCGTTCTCGGTCGGCGTGGAAGCGTTTGAGCGGAGCCAGGTGTTGCGCCGGGTCAATGGCGGCCAATGGGTGGCCGCTGCTTGCGCCATGGATGCGTGGCGCAAGAGCGAAATTGGCGGCGAACTTGAAGTCATCGATGCGCTGGTGCGCCGGCGCGCCGCTGAAAAGGCGCTGTTCCTGAAAGGCTCGCCGCACGACGCCGCGCCGTCCGTCTTCGTGCGCGCCAAGCTCGATCACGCCGCCTCTATTCTTGGCGCACCGATAAAGTATGCGCGGGCGCCTGCCGTCGGCGCGGCGCCGCTGGTTCAGCCGAAGCCGGACCCGGCGCGGCTGCTGACGGAAATTCTGAAATCGGAGCCAGCGACGGAAGCGCTGTTGTTGACGCAAGTCGTCGCTCAAGACGAAGCAGCAGAGGAAATCACCACCGCGCACGCTAAGCCGGTTGCACGCGCGCTTGAACACGGCCGCCGCGCCCTGTGGCGCGATGAGCAAGCCAAGCGCGCAGAGCAAGGTAAACGCGGCGGCGCCTTCAGTTCGCTGGAGACCATCGGCCTGGTTGCGCTGCTGGTGTTCGGCTTGGCGCTGGTTTGGCTCGGTGGTTCGACGTTTTGGGGCGGGTCAGGTGATATGGTGGACATCCTGGGCGCGTCCGCGCTTGGCGCGCCGGGTTTTGCCGCGGCCGCGCTGGCGTCGTTCGGCTTGTGGCGTGGCCCAAGCCCGCGCCCCGCGCGCGCCTGAACGCAAATTTTCAACATTGGTCTAACTGGGGCGGGAGCAATCCCGCCTTTTTCTTTGCGCGTAAAACCGAAAGGCCGCCCCGGCGTCCCGGAGCGGCCTTTCCATTGTCTGTCCCCTTGCGGGCGATCGCTACGAAGCGCGTCTCCCGATCGAGCCTAAGCTCGCGGAGGTCCAGGCCTGCAACGTGTTCCCTGACGGGTGACAATGAGACATGGACACCTCCTTTCTGAATAACCGGCGCCGTTCGCCGGATGCGGCAAAGATATGATGGATTGACGGCTTCGCAAGCGGGATGGCTAATTCGTGCTGCAACGCGCGAAGTGCGGAGGCCGTGCTGCTACGAGGAGGCGAAATTTGCGCGCATTGTTCGTCGTGGCCATGGTGCTGCTCGCCGCTTGCGCCACAGGTGCGCCACAATTGGCCTCCGCCCAACCGGGCGCCTCGACTGCAACCGCGCTGGAAGCTTGCGTGACAGCGGCTACGGCGCTGGCCGCGCTGGAGCAATGCAAGGGCGTGACGGCCGATCTGTGCCTGGAGCAGGACGGCGCCGAAAGCACAGCGGGCATGATCGCTTGCTTTGGCGCCGAAGGCGACGCCTGGGAGGCGCTCCTGGATGGCGCGTATGCGCGGCGTGCAACCGACGACCCCGAGCGGCGCGCATTGCTTGGTCAAGCCCGGAGTTCGTGGGAAGCGTGGCGGCAAGCACAATGCGCGTATGACGCATCCGAATACAGCGGCGGCTCGTTCGCGCGCGCGGCGGCAGTCAATTGCTGGCGTGTGATTACCGCGGATCAAGCTATCGCCTTGATCTGGGCCGAGCGGACCGAATAGCGCAATGCAGCACGCCGAAATGACCGCTAAGGGTAGGTCTGTGCTAGAACGCAATCGAGTTGATGGGACAATCACATGACGGGCTTCGCGCTCGCACTGCATGGCGGCGCCGGGGCCAACCGTAAGCTCAACTATGCGCGCGAGCGCGTCCACATGCGCGAAGCGATTGAATTGGGGCGCGCCTTGTTAGCGAGCGGTGGCACGGCGCTCGATGTCGCCGTTGCTGTCGTGGCGGAGCTTGAGGCGTCGGGGCTTTACATTGCGGGCAAGGGCGGTTCGCCCAATCGCGACGGTGAGTATGAACTCGATGCCTGCGTAATGGAGGGACACACAAGGCGCGCGGGCGCGGTGGCGGCGTTGCGGGGCTTCAAGAGCCCGATCGAGGTTGCGCGCATGATCATGGAACGCACGCCGCACGTTATGCTGTGCGGGCTCGGCGCCGAGCGTTTCGCGCGCGAGCAGGGCGCTGAACCGATCCCGGACGAGGCGAGCTGGTTTACTCATGCCTGCGCGGGCGAAAGCAATTTCGCGCCCGGTGTGATGCATGGCACGGTGGGCTGCGTAGTGCGTGACGGCGCGGGGAGGTTGGCCTCGGCCACCTCCACCGCAGGCGTGTTCGACAAGACGCCGGGGCGCGTCGGGGATTCGCCGCTTATTGGCGCCGGCGGCTGGGCCGACGATCGCGTGTCGGTGAGCTGCACCGGCCAAGGCGAGCTGTTCATAAGAGCCGCTGCGGCCGCCCAGCTTGCCTTTCGCGTGCGCGCCGGCGCGCCGCTGGCGGAAGCGGCGATGCGCGTCATGGACGAAATTGCGGCCTTCGGCGGCGACGGGGGCTTGATCGCCATCGACGCAAACGGCGCCATCGCCATGCCATATCGCTCAGAGGGCCTGAAGCGTGCCAGCCTCAGCATGGATGGCGCGCTCAGCGTCCATGTTTTCGACGACGATTGATTCAATTCGCGTTCGCCGCCGCTTCCTCGGGCGCCTCGCGATCGAGCAAATGCCCCGCACCGGCCGCTGCCGGCTCCCAGAACACACACGTCTCCAAGGCGACCCCCGACAGATGGCAGAGCATCGGCAAATCGCGGGCGCGAATGTCCTCATAGGTTAGCCGATTCAGCGTCGTGTGTGCGCCTTCGCGCAAAGGCCAGGCTGGCGCCGCCGAGGTGCGCTCGATGCGCGGGCTGGCCCAGCGTTCGAGAAAAGCGCGCATGGCGTCCGCATCGGCGATTTGGAACGCATCGCCAAAGGCGCGTGACGCCGGTGCGGTCCAGGCCCAGATCGGATGGCCGTCTTCGCTGGCGATAACGTACAACGCTACCACCTTGTCACATGATGGTCCCAGCGCGCGGACGGTTACGACGTCGCGCGCATCAGGCGCTGTAAACGCGATTTCGCGGTCGAAGCTGACGTTGCAATGGGCGGCTTCGCGCGGCGCGCAGGCGGCCAGGCATAGCGCCCCCAGCAGAAATCCGAGTCTCATGCGCCAAACGCCACAATCACGGTCGGCGCACCCGACAAAGGATCGATGACCAGGCATTGCGAGGCTTCCGTTGCGGCGGCGAAACACACTTGCGGCAGGTTGCGTGCGCGCAGGCCTTCGTAGGTTTCGCGGTCGAACGCGGTGTCATACGCCATGCCGTCTGCCGCTTCGCCGAGCGTGGCCGCGCCCTCGCGCCATGCCGGTAATTCGCCGCTGCGACCCACGGTCACGTCGGCCCAGCTGGCGAGAAAGCGGTCCATCTCCTCGTCCGAAACCGGCGGCGTTTCGGGGCTGCGGCCGCCGACACTCATGTCGTAATGCGTGGAGGCGAACACCCAAAGCGGCTCGCCCGCAGCGTCGCGGAACACCAGCGTGACGATGGCTTGCGTACAGCTTGGGCCGCTTGCAGTCGCGGTCACCGTGTCGGGCGCGCCATCGCTGGTCCAACTCACCTCATGGACGGCGCTGCGGGCGCAGCCTTCGGCGGCTTGCTGTGGTGGCGCACTGCGGTCACAGGCGGCGGCGCCCAGCAGCAACGCGCCGCACAACATCATGCGCATGGAATCTCCCTCAACGACCGAGAGCAGAGCTTAATGCGCGGCGTCGGTGTGACTAGGGCTATTCCGCTGCTTCAAGCGCGTCGTCGGAGAGGTTCGGGCGCGGCGCCATCAGGGGCGCCTGGAACAGGCCATGCGGGCTTTGCAGCGCCGCGACAGCGGCTTCGTAGCCGGCGGCCACGGTTTCATCGAAGCGCTTCCAGTGGCGTAAGTCGATGTCGGCCATCTCCGGGGCGATCAGTAGGTCGGCGCCGGAGCGGCCCTCCCACGGATCAACCGCCAGCGTCGCCGCGCGCATCAATAGCGAGGCGATCGGCGGCGCTTCCTGCCAACCGTGCGCCGCGATCCAGCTGAAGAAGCCCGGCGGATCGCGGAAATCTTCGGGGTCAATGCCTTCGCGCTGGGCCACGTCGACGCCGATGATCGGACCGCGATGGAGATCCTTCAGCACATCGACGGGAAAATTCCGCAACACCGCGCCGTCGACCAGCAGGCTGTGCGCGCCCTCGACCACCGGCGGCAAGATGCCCGGCAGCGAAATCGAAGCGCGCAGCGCTTTGCGCAACAGGCCTTCCCGATGCACGCGGATCGAACCGCTGGCGAGGTTGGTGGAGACGGCAAAGAACGGAACGCTCAAATCCTCGATCAGGGTTTCGCCGAAATGCTCCTGCAGCCGGTCCTCGACCCGCCGCCCCCGCGTCAGCGCCACCACCGGCAGCACGTAATCGCCAAGCGGGTTGCTTTCGACGAACGCCTTGCGGATGCGCCATTCGATTTCATCGTCGTCCCAGCCCATCGCTACGCAGGCGCCGATGATAGCGCCCATCGAGGTGCCGCCGACAATGTCGAACGGTTGGCCCGCTTCGCGCAGCGCCCGCACCACGCCGATATGGGCGTAGGCGCGTGCGCCGCCGCCGGACAGCACCAAGCCCACCGAACGCCCGGCGATGACCCGCGCCAAACGGGCGCTGTCTTCGTCGTCCAGGCCGCGCCAGTGAAACAGCCGCGCCGCATCGCAGGCGAGGCGCCATTCATCCGTGGTCGCGGCCTTGCGGTCCGAACCATGGTGCAGGAGCACGACATCGACGAGGCGGAATTGCCGCGCCGGAGAAGCATCTTCGCGCGGCAACAACGGCGTTGAGGGCCGCGCGTCGGCGCGGGCGAGAATCCAGAGGCGATCGGCCTGGCGCAGGCAGGTGCGAAACCAGGGCGTGTCGGCGATCGGCGTAATCAGCAGCACCGCGTCGTTGTCATGCTCCAGCGCGTCGAACCAGGCGGAATCCATGTCCTGGCCTTCGTCGCCGACGATGGTGGCGCGCTTGCCAAGCCGCTGCAGCGCGCCCTGCAGCGCTCTTGCCCGCAAGCGCAGGTCGATGGTCGGCGAGGTGGAGATAAGGGTGTAGACTTTCGGCTCGGCGCGTGGATTGCCGCGCGTATGCATGCGCGCGCGCGTCAGCATCAGCCGCGCCATGTGCTCCATCAATTTAGGATGCGCCTGGACCAGGCGATCGAACGCCGCGGGCGAGAGCCTGAGCAATTCGCTGTCGCGCATGGCGAAGACGCTGGAGGAATGCGGCTCCTTGGCGATCAGCGCCATTTCGCCGACCGGCTCGCCGGGGCGGATGTAACCGAGCAATTGGTGGCCATCGCGGTCGGCTGGCCTGAACGCCGCCAGCGACCCTGAAATCAGGAACCAAACCGCTTCCGGCGCCTCCCCAGCCAGCAGCAGCGGCGATCCGGCAGGCGCGGAAAACCACTCAGTTTCCTGGTCCATCGCCGCCACCACGTCGGGGCTTGCGCCTTCCAGGAAGGGAATTTCGCTGAGGCTGGGCTTGTTGGGCATGGGATTGCCCCAAGAATAGGCCCGCGTGGTTAAGGTGCAATGACGGCGGCGGCGCGTTTCGCGCCTCCTTCGTGGGCAGGGCCATGTCGCGGCTTTGCCGTCAATGCTAAGACCGGCCCCATGACGGTTTACATCGCTCACGCCGGCGCCGACCGCGCCCTCGCCGAGGGGCTGGAGGGCGTGCTGGAGCGGCGTGGGCATTTCGTCGAGCTGGACGAGGGCGAGGCGGCGCTGCCGCCGGTGGCCCCGAACGACGTCCTGGTGGCGTTGGTTTCGCGTGCTTTCGAGGCGTCGGCGGCGCGGCTTCGCCTGATCCAGCGGGCGCTCGACGCCTGGAACGCCGACCGGCTGATTTTGGTGAAGCTGGACGAGACTAGCCCGCCCATTGGCCTGCGCGACGTTCCAGCAATTGAGGCCTCGGTGGCGGAGACGCGCGACCTCATCTGGGTGGATGTGGCCACTGCGATCCAGCTTAAGCTGGGCGCCGCCGCGCCCACGCTCGCCCCGCCGCGCGGGAGACCTCAGCGCAAATTTGGACTTGGCGTGTTGCGGGTGCTGCTTACGCTGTCGCTCCTGGCGCCGGGCATTTTCGCGGCCGCCGCGACGGCGTCGATCTGGCTGGCCAATCGAATTGGCCCGCGGCCGGGCGGCGTTCGCGAATTGCGGGCTGGGATCGATGCGTTCGGCGGGTTCTATGGTCTGCCCTCAGGACTGACCGAATGGCTGTTCCTCGCTGCGATTGCGTTGATGCTCGGGGTGTTGGGTCGGCTCTCGGCGCGCTTGCTTCGAAATCCGACGCCGTCCCGTCCGCCGCCGCAGGAAACTGACCACGCGGGGTCAGGCGTGTTTGTGATCGCCGCGGCGGCGGACGCAACGCGGGTCCACGCGCTCTTCGATGCGGCGTCCAGCAAAAGTGGCCCGGCGCTGCGGCTCGGCGAGCCTGGCGGCGACAATAGCGCCGCCATCGCCGACGCGGCCCGCGTGTTGGTGATGTGTTCGGCAGCGGCGTTCGACAGCGACCAGGTCAAGCGCGAGCTCTACCTGGCCGAGCGCAAGGGCAGGCGGGTGATTCCGGTGTTTCTCGACGCCGTGACGGCGGCTGAGGATTTCGCATATTTCTTCGGCGCCCCGGCGGTCGATATCCACAGCCTTGCCGGGCCCGAGCGCGCCCGCGCCATCGCCCACGCGCTTGGCGGCGATTAAGTTCGCACTTGCGGGCGCCAAGAGTTTCACGGCGGCCCTCCCGCTCGCGATGTGCAGGTGCTAGCACAGACCCAATGACATTGGCGCCCGATCCCGTTTTGCTTGACGTCTCTGCCGAAGGCGTCGCCACGGTGACGCTTAACCGCCCCGACAAGCGCAATTGCTTCGATGAATTGGTGATCGCTAATCTGGCTGAAATTTTTGAGACGCTGAAGGGCGCCGATCACGTCCGCATTGTCTTTCTGCGCGGCGCCGGCGAGGTCTTTTGTGCTGGCGCCGACATTGATTGGATGCGCCGCCAGGGTGATCGTTCCCGGACCGAGAATGAAGCCGACGCTCTGACCATGGCGCGGATGTTCAAGGCGCTCCACGAACTGCCGCAGCTGACAGTGGCGTTGGCGCACGGTGCGGCGATGGGCGGGGGCGTCGGGCTGGTCGCCGCCAGCGATATGGCCATCGCGCTGAAATCAACGCGCTTCAAGTTCTCGGAGGTGCGCCTAGGCTTGGTTCCGGCGACAATCGCGCCCTATGTCGTCGGCGCTATCGGCCCGCGTTGGGCTGGGGCATTGTTTACAACGGCGGAGGAGTTCGACGGCGATTTCGCGGAGAAAATTGGCCTGGTGCACTATGCCGTTGCCGACTTCGAAGCGATGCAAAAGGTGATGGAGCGCGTCGCCGGCCTCGTTCTTGCCGCTGCGCCCGGCGCGGTCACCGACGCCAAAGCGCTGGTGCGGTTTGTCTGCGAGCCTAAAATCGACGACGCGCTCATCAAGGAGACCGCCCATCGCATTGCCGCGCGCCGTGCTTCGCCCGAAGGCCGTGAGGGCCTCGCCGCGTTTCTGGAAAAACGCAAACCTGAGTGGGACAGGTGAGCTTGCCGCGCGGCCCTAGCCGGCTCTGGGCGTTGTTCTACCGGGCTAAACTCGCGCGCGCGCACATGCCGTTCTGGCGCGTCGTCGTGGAAGCCAAGCTTGACCGTCGCGCGCGGCGCTGGTCGCGCCGCGTTGAAGGCGCGGTGACGGCTGTGTTTGTGTGGGCGCGTACGATCGAGGAAGCTGAGGGCTTGGCCGCGCTTGCGCTGGAGGAAGAGGGGCTCGAGCCGGTGACCGCTGACGCGGTCATGTGCCCGCCGGCGGCGATGCCGCGACGCATGCCTTCGGCTGTGGCGAGGAGCGACCTGGGCTTCTTGGCGGATATGGAAGGCGACGCCCCGACGGACCCTTACTCGCGCCGGGACGCGCGGGCTTGATCGCCGCTCCGGGGCGGTAGATGTTGCACCCATGAGCGGGGAGATCGAGGCAGCCGGCGCCATGGCGACGGCGGGATTGGCCGCCGGCGTCATCGAGGGCCGCGAAAGCGGGCGCGGCGGCGAGGGCCCCTGTCTCAATTGCGGCGTGCAATTGAGTGGCCGCTATTGCGCCAATTGCGGCCAGGCCGCGATCCCTTATCGCAGCCTCGTCCACGTTTTCCAGGAAATCATCCACGGCGTCTTCAACATCGACACTAAGGTCTGGCGCACGCTGCCAATGGTGGTGGGGCGCCCTGGCACGCTGACCCGGAATTACATCTACGGAAAACGTGCGCGCTATCTCTCGCCGATGGCGCTTTTCTTGTTCTGCGTCTTCTTGATGTTCTTCGCATTCTCGTTTGTGGAATCGCCGATCAGGCCGGATACGACGTTAGGTTCAAACCGCGCGGATGCGGTGCAGGAGCTGAGCGACGCGCGCAGAGAACTGGCACAGGCACAGCAAGAGCTGGCGCAGGCCAACCCCGACGCTGACATGCCAGCGGGCCTCGAAATGCGGCTGGCGCGGCAAGCGATCGCGTTGGCGCAAGCCGAGGTGACGCTCCGCCAGCGAGCGCTTGAGCGCGTCGA
>JANNFH010000452.1:0-3459 GCA_031379565.1 Alphaproteobacteria bacterium | reverse complement strand
CTTGCTGGCGCCGATACGCTAAACGGCGGGGCCGGCGCCGATATCATGCGCGGCGGGAGCGGCAACGATACGCTGAGCGGCGCAGCCGACGACGACAGGATGATTGGCGGGGGCGGGCTCGACATACTCATCGGCGGCGGTGGCGCTGACAAATTCGTCTTCAGTGGCGCGCCAACCCCAGGCAACCGCGATACCATCACCGATTACAACGTCGCCGCCGACACCATCCAGATTGAGAATTCGGTGTTCGCGGGCATCGGCGGGCCGGGCGTGCTGGCAGCGGCGGCGTTCCACATCGGCGTAGCCGCCACCGATTCCAGCGACCGCATTATCTACAATGCCGCCAATGGCCGGCTCTATTTCGACGCCGATGGCCTCGGCGGCGCGGCGCAAATTCAGTTCGCTAAGCTCAGCGCTGGCCTTGCCCTCACCGTAGCCGATTTCGTGGTGATCTGAGGCGGTGAACGGCTATAGCCCCGTTGTGCAAAGAATTGGCCGCTAACTGCGCGGGAATTGCGGGTGTTTGTCTAGTTCGTAGGAGATCGCCGCGCTTCTGGCCTCGCTCTTGACCTCTTCGCTGCAATTGGAGCGGGCGAAGGCGGTGATGAGTTCGAGCGCGCGTTTCTCGTTGGGGCCCCAGCCGTTGCGGGTGTCGTAGAGGTTGGCGAAGGCGGTCCAGGCCATTAGCGATTCGCCGAGCGTGGGGCTGTCAAAGATCTGCTGCACATGTGGCTGAAAGAAGCCAAGCCGGGCGCTCAGCGTGCCGACATCGGCGTCACGCAATTCGACGAAAAAATCGGCCCAAGCCTGGTTGGCGCGCGCGCACATCTCCAGGATGCGGGTGTCGCCCCGGCCCAAACGCTCCAACAATTCATGCATGACCGACCTCCGCGCGCACCCATGAGCCGGATTTGCTGCCAAAGTGTGTAGCCGCGTCGGGCCCTCGTTCGCAATTGCCTGGCCGTACGATTTCGGAATCGAAAAGACTACAGAGTTTCCTTCGCGTCTTTTCTGGCAAGACCGCATGATTGCCGGGAGCTAAGCCACGATTTGGGCGGCCTGGTTCAGCATCGCCATCGGTGCGAACGCAGCGCAGGCGGCGATGAGGGCATAGAGTTTGGTCATCTGATAAATCTCTGAATTTGTTGTTGTTAAGCGACGATTTGCGCGGCTTGCGCCAAGGCGGCGAAAGCGATCGGGGCCAGCAGCAGGGCGGAAAGAACCAGGCTGGAAAGGCGGGCGGTGTGGGTCATGGGCGTTGCTCCTCGACTCGAAACGTCGTCGCTTCGATGAGCAAACCTAAGCGGAACCAAACCCAGCCGCTGTGCCCGAGGTCACGATGATGACCTTTGAACCACAATGATCAAAATGTAGGAACCGCCCGGCGGGAGCTGGAGGAAGGTATCCGCCGGGCGCTGGTCGAATTCGATGGCTCCGATGAGCTGCCCTCTGAGGTAGCGCGCGAGCTATGCGCTTGGCTCCTCACGCACGACCGCCTCGGCGAAGCGCTCCGAGAAAGCGACGGCCTGCAGCGCGATATAGTCCGCCAGATCGCCGAACTCAAATAGCTCTCCCATGGTCAGCGTGTGCTCCTCAAAGCGATGCCCGGTTTTGCATTTTGTTGGCCGGAGCACGGAATAATGCAGTTGCAGCGATAGCGCACCGCCCTCGCCGACGCCCACGAATCCGCCGTGCGAGATGGTCTCACGCACCACAGCCAGATCGGCCAAAAGATCGAACAATTCGACCGCCTCTTTTCGATAGGGCGTCAGCGGCTCGATTTGCGCGAAGCAGCGCCGCAAAAACCGGAGGCGACGACCAAACATGAGAGGTAGTTCTGGCTCAATTTCCCTGCCGCCAATCTGGTGGTAGATAAGCGCGATCATCAAATTGAGCGTCAATTCCAGGCGGCCCCAGCGCAACGTAATCGCGCCTACCCCGCGCTGAATTGAAGCAAGCTCTCCGGGAGTTGGTTCGCGAACCATGGTCAAAAAATCCGATCAATACGAAGAAGCCGAAGCGCAAAGGCGTTTCGAGGCAGCGTTAAAAGGCGCGGCGAAAGCGCCGGTGAAAAAGAAATCTCAACCAAAGCCTGACAAGAAGAAGAAATGACCAATGTCGTCGATCTTGCCACGGCTCGCCATCGCCAGCCGCCTCCGCATCCGATCACGGACGCGCTAGATGCTCTCGCTCTGGCCTTGGCCGCGCATGGCCACGACTGGACAGAGCGAGAGCATCAGCTTTACTTGACCGCTGTCGCATACGTTACTGGGTCCCGAACGGGCTCTGGTTCGTAGGCTTCAGGCTGATGCCCAGCTCCTTGGCCTTCGCGTAGATCGCGTCTTCAGTGCGCCCCAGCTTCAGGCCAATCACGCGTGTGGGCGTGTTTTCCTTCGCTAGCTTGCGGAGTTCTGCGATATCGGCGGCGGTCCACGGATCACCGGAGTTGCGGGTGTAGAACGTCATCTGCACGTCTCCTGTTTGATGGCGAAAGGTACTCTTGCGCTCCGTCTCGCTACCTTATGCAGCCTATGCGTTAACGGCGGGTTACCTACAAAATCTAGGGGGGTAGAAATCGCAGCGAGAATCGACGTTCCATGGTTAATCGCGTTAACCGAGTCGTAACGATTCGAGGCGCAGCGTAACGAATCGACGCGTAGACGCCGAGGCAACCTTGGAGCGATGCAATGGCTGATATCCGTTCTCCGATCACCGTTCGACTGCGGGAAGAAGACAAGGCGCTCTTCGCCAAGTACGCGGAGGAATGCGGTCTAGAGCCCGGCACGGCAGCCCGCCAACTGATCGAACTTGTGATCGCACGGATGAAGACCAAGGGTGATTATGTTGATGCCCTGCACGTCGTGAAAACCGCTTTGAAAGCAGCATAAAGAAGCTACAGCAATAGAATGCTTGACCGCTCAAGCATAGGCTCCTATATGTAGCCTATGAACTTGCAGCAAGCCCATTTCCACGATGATGAAGCCGCCCGCGTTTATTACGAGCGGCTTCGCTGGCCGGATGGCCGCGTGTGCCCGTTCTGCGGCGTGATCGGCGCCGAGTACGTCACCAAGCGCGCTGGCCGCTATCGCTGCGGCGCGAAAGAATGTCGCCGCGATTTTTCAACCACGACCCGCACCGTCATGGAGCAATCGCACATCGGGCTCAGCAAGTGGCTGTGGGTTTTCTATCAGATGTGCGCGAGCAAAAAGGGCATTAGTAGCCATCAGGTTCGCCGCTCGCTTGGCGTGTCCATGAAGGCGGCTTGGTTTATGACGCATCGCGTGCGTGAGGCCATGAAGGCCGGCGGCTTGGCCGCTCCGCTGATGGGCGGCGCAGGCAAAGTCGTTATGGCGGATGAAACTTATTTCGGAAAAATCAGCGAAGCCCCGCAGCGTTATAGCAAGGTTCGTCGCGGCTCGACCACTGGAAGCCGTTACACCATTGGCGACAAGCGCGCGG
>JANNFH010000435.1:0-2490 GCA_031379565.1 Alphaproteobacteria bacterium | reverse complement strand
CAGGTCGCGGTCAATTCTGGCTATAACGAGGAAGTTGAGGCCGCGCTCATGGCCGGCATCGACTGGCCAAGCGACGGCTACCGCTTGTTCGATATCGCTGTCTTCAGCGGCTCTTTCCGGGCGGGTTTTTTCGGGGCCAATCACGAAAGCAATTTCATCGCCACCTCGTTGCGCAAATGGCGCCAAATCGGCGCCATGGACCCGCGCTATGACGATTTCGGCGGCGGCAAGGCCAATTTGGATTTGTACAAGCGCCTATTGGAGACGCCGGGCACGCCTCTATACTTGCTTTACGCTGAGGGTTCTTTCCATCAGTTTCATGGCGGCGTGACCACGGGCACGCCCAAGGAAGAGCGCGACAGGATCATGGCGCTAGTGCAGAAGCAGGATGTCGAAATCCGCGGCGAGCGGCGTGGCGCGCCGCAGGCGCGGGCGATCCTATTCGGCGCGCCCCACCCGGGCGTGTACCGCTTCATCCGCCAGTCGCTCGACAAGGCGCCAACGCCGTGAGCCGGCCGCTCCTATCCATTATCGTCGTGGCCTATGATATGCCGCGCCAAGCGTTGAACACGCTGCGTTCGCTCAGCTTGGATTATCAGCAGGGCGTCTCCGCCGATGATTATGAAGTGATCATGGTGGAGAACCGTTCGCAGCGGAACATGGACGCCGATGCGATAGCGCAGCTGCCTGGAAACTTCCGATATTGTTTGCGTGATGAAGCGGGTGTTTCCCCCGCCGCAGCGGTCAATTTCGCCTTCGCGCAGGCGCGGGGACGCTTCATCGGCTTGATGCTCGATGGCGCCCGGCTGGTCAGCCCCGGCGTGGTGCAACACGCTCTGATGGCGTTTCGCATCAATGCCGACGCCGTGGTGGCGGCGCCGGGATATCACCTCGGGCCGAACGAGCAGCAATTCCACCTGAGCAATGGCTACACCGAGGAAACCGAGCAAGCCTTGCTGCAGCGTATCGGCTGGCCGAACAACGGCTACCGGTTATTTGAAATTTCGTGCTGGAGCGGCGCCAACCCAAACGGCTTTTTCCATCCATTCATGGAGAGCAATTGCCTGTTCATGTCGGCGGATATATTTCGCGATATTGGTCAGGCCGACGAGCGCTTCAACCTCGCCGGCGGCGGGGCGCTGAACCTCTACATCTACCGCAAGGCGGCCGTTCACCCACGCTCGCAATGCTTCATTTTGGCCGGCGAAGGTTCGTTCCACCAACTGCATGGCGGCGTGACCACTTCGGAAGTCGAGGGCCGCGAGGAATTGCTGCAGGAAGTTAGCGCGCAATTATCCAGCTTGTTGGGCTATCCATTCGGCGCTCCGACGGTGGAGCCTGTGATCCTCGGCAGGATGCGCGGGCCGATGTTGCCTTATTTGATCGCTTCGGCGGAAAAAGGGATCAGCCGGTATAGCCGTTTCAGCGGCAAGCTTGAAAAAATCTACGCGGATGACTTCGAAAAAGCCAAATCGCGCCCGCGGAATAGCAGCGATAAGGCCTGATAAAAGTTCGAGAGAGGATGTCTTCCCATGGCCGTTGTCTACACCCCCCCGTCCATTCGTCATTTCGATCCGCTGCACATCGTGTTCAGCACCTGGATTGATCATCTGCCGTTTGGCTACGATCTGGTAACGGCGCTGCGGCCCCGCATTCTCGTAGAGCTCGGCACGCACAAGGGGCTTTCCTATTTCACCTTTTGCCAGGCGATCAAGGAGAACCAGATCGACGGTCTTTGCTATGCCGTTGATACGTTCGAAGGCGATCAACACACCGACAAATACGACGAATCGGTGTTCAACGCGGTCAACGATCACAACCGCCAAAACTACCACGGCTTTTCCTATTTGATGCGCATGCTGTTCAATGACGCGCTGCGCCATTTCAGCGATGACACCATCGATTTGGTCCACATCGATGGCTTTCACACCTACGAAGCGGTGAGCGAGGATTTCGCCAATTGGTATCCGAAGGTGAGGCCAGGCGGATTGATGCTGTTTCACGACGTGCAGGCGCGGCTGCAAGATTTCGGCGCCTGGAAATTCTGGGACGAATTGCGTGGCCAGCACGAGACCTTCACCTTCAACCATGGCTTCGGCCTTGGCGTGCTAAGAAAGCCCGGCGGTGAGCGCGGCGCCGATCCGGAATTGTTGGAGCTGCTGTTTGCGGACCGGAGCGAAGAGGCGACCGCGGCGCTGCGTGCTTTTTACGTGCACGCTAGCAAGCACCTCGAAAACAACAGGAAGGTCAAGCGCATGAACGCGGCAAAAGCCAAGCCGGCGGAGAATCCCGCGGAGGGGGGCGCTTGAGGCAAAGTTAGAGCGCAATCCGAGCAAATGGAATCGTCCTTCTCCCCTTGTGGGAGTGTTGCGATACGCGATTTTTGCGGTTGTTTGTTGGGATTTTGGCGTTTGCACCTGTGCCCGATCGGCGTTTCGCCGTTTCGCGGGGTCGATCTGAGCGGGTTGGGGACGCGGCGGGCGCATTTAG
>JANNFH010000433.1:0-4880 GCA_031379565.1 Alphaproteobacteria bacterium | reverse complement strand
GAAGTGAATCCACATGCTGTGGGAGGCATATATTCCGGCGAGGACGAGAAAAACGTCGCTCCGCACAATTCTGTGCATCAGCTGCAATGCGAGGCCAAAGTTGTTCGATCCGGAGTGAATAGGATGCTCGTCCGTTGGGGCGAGACTGACGGCTGAGAGCCCAGCTGGGAGCGCCGCCATCAGGAGCAAATGCACGCCTTCTCGGTGCTCAGAGCGTTTGAACGAATGACTGGGAAAGTAATAAAGCGTTCTCGACATACCCAACGGCGTAGAGTCGATTCGTTATCGAATCGTTAACCGATCAAGGCCATTTCGCCACCGGCGGCATGGAGGAGAGAATACTCTCGACATTGCCGCCTGTCTTCAACCCAAACGTCGTACCGCGGTCGTAGAGCAGGTTGAACTCGACATAGCGGCCGCGCTGGATCGCTTGTTCTTCGCGGTCCATCTCGCTCCAGCTTTCGTGCATGTGCTTGCGTAGGATTGGAGGATAGGCAGCCAAGAACGCGCGACCAACATCTTGCGTGAAGGCGAAATCGCGCTCCCAGGAATCCTCATCCGCGCCGCCGCTATTGTGGTGATCGTAGAAAATCCCGCCGACGCCGCGCGGCTCGCTGCGATGGGGCAGCCAGAAATATTCATCCGCCCATTTTTTGTAGCGTTGGTAAAGCTCGGCCCCGTGCTTCTCGCACGCGGTTCGGTACACGCCGTGAAATTCGCGCGCGTCCTCGAAATCTTCGCTGCGCTGATAGGCCTGGGTCGGGTTGAGATCGCCGCCGCCGCCGAACCACCATTGTGTGGTGACGATGTGGCGCGTGTTCATGTGCGCGGCGGGGCAGTGGGGGTTGCGCATATGCGCGATCAGCGAAATGCCAGAGGCCCAGAAGCGCGGATCCTCGCCGGCGCCGCGCACTTGCTTGGCGAAGTCCGGGCTGAACTGGCCATGGACGGTCGAGACATGCACGCCGACTTTTTCAAAGAACCGCCCCCGCATCAGCCCGGCGACGCCGCCGCCTTGATCCTCGCTGATTTCGTTTTCTTTGGCGCCCCGCCGCCACGGAATCCGCTCAAACCGCCCTGGCGCGCCCGGATAAAGCGTAGCCGGCGCTTCGT
Organism: Alphaproteobacteria bacterium; assembly: GCA_031379565.1. Classification (GTDB taxonomy): domain Bacteria; phylum Pseudomonadota; class Alphaproteobacteria; order Caulobacterales; family Aquidulcibacteraceae; genus Vitreimonas. The sequence goes on along the minus strand of JANNFH010000433.1, from coordinate 3,767 downwards.
CTTCCAGCGCTTCGAACGCCGCGTAAATCTGATCGCGCAGCTGCTCGAACCAGGCGCGAGCGCGGGCTTTGCGGTGTTCTGTTTCCGTCATAGGCGCCCTTCGGAAACAAGTGTGGTCCGAAGTGGGGCGCGTGCTCCGTCATTCCGGGGCGTGCGAAGCACGAACCCGGAACCCAGGGGCCAGCGAGGCGCTCTTTGATCCCCTGGGTTCCGGGTCTCGCTCCGCGAGCCCGGAATGACGAAATGCATGGCATCCATGCTCAAAATGTCTCCCACCCGCCGGTCTGACGCATCGCTTCAGTCAATACCATCGCCGCGGCGACCACGACATTGAGCGAGCGCAGGCCGGGCGCCATCGGCACGCGCACGCTGGCTTGGGCGGCGGCGTAGAGTTCTCCGGGCGAGCCCGCGCTTTCCCGGCCCAGCACCAAAGTATCGCCGCTGGCGAAGGAAAAGGCCTGAAAACGCACGGCGCCGTCGGTCTCGACCAGCACCAGGCGTCCCAAGGCGCGCTCCGGCGCTGCCTGGAAGGCGAAGAGGCCGGAATGGCGGGTCAGCTCTGCGTGTTCGCCATAGTCCAAAGCGGCGCGCTTGAGCGCCCGATCGGTCAGTGGAAAGCCGCAGGGCTCGATCACGTCTAGTGCGATAGCGAAACAAGCCGCGAGACGAATGGCCGCGCCAAGATTTTGCGGGATGTCCGGTTGATAGAGGGCGAGCCGCACGTTATTGCCTCCGGCGCTGGAGTATCGGCGAATCGGAACATCGCTAAGGCATGCGGCGCTACGGCACGCGCTTGGCGTTCCGGACTAGCCTAGCTTTGGCGGCGATCCAATCGGGGCCATCAGTGGGAGTAAGGCATTGGCTGATCCACACGCGGGTACAGCAGACAGCGCCGAGGCGGCTGAGCCGAGCCGGCGCGATTTTATCTACATCGCCACCGGTGCAGTCGCCGCCGTGGGCGCGGCGGCAATGGTGTGGCCGTTCGTCGATCAGATGAACCCCGCCGCCGACACCCGCGCCATGTCGACCACGGAAGTCGATCTCACCGCCATCTCCCTTGGCCAGCAGATCAAGGTGATGTGGCAGGGCAGACCCGTGTTCGTCCGCCACCGCACGCCGGCGGAAATCGCCCAGGCGCTGCGCGACGATTACGCCCAGCTCAAAGATCCGCAGATGGATGAAGAACGCACGCGCCAGGAGGACGGCCAAGCGGGCCGCGCCGAATGGCTGATCCTGCAGGCCAATTGCACGCACCTTGGTTGCGTTCCGACTTTCGTTGAAGGGTCGGCGTTCGGCGGCTGGTTCTGCCCGTGCCACGGCTCCGATTACGACACGTCAGGCCGCATCCGCCATGGCCCCGCGCCGAAGAATTTGTTCGTCGCTCCGTATCTCTATTTGACTGAAACCTCGATCCGGATCGGTTGAACCGGCAGGAGCCCACCTTGAGCGGACCTTCGACCTATCAGCCGCAATCGGCTTTCACGCGCTGGATGGACAAGCGCCTGCCGATCATGCGGCTCGCCCATGACAGCTTCGTGGCTTATCCGACGCCGCGCAATCTGAATTATTGGTGGACCTTCGGGGCGATGCTGTCGCTGTGCCTGGTGGTGCAGATCGTCACTGGCATCGTCATCGCCATGCATTACGTGCCCCACATCAACGAGGCGATGGCGAGCGTACAGCGCTTTCGGCGCGACGTGTCGTTTGGCTGGCTGATCCAGCCGCTGCATGCGGTGGGCGCGTCGATGTTTTTCCTCGCCGTCTACATCCACATGTTCCGCGGCCTCTATTACGGTTCCTACAAGGCGCCGCGCGAAGTGCTGTGGATTTTGGGCTGCCTCATCTATGCGCTGATGGTGGCGACGGGCTTTCTTGGCTACACTTTGGTGTGGGGCCAGATGAGCTTCTGGGGCGCCACCGTCATCACCAAAATTCTGGGCGCGCTGCCGCTGGTAGGCGAGAGCATCCAGGTCTGGATACGCGGCGGCGGGGCCATCGATCAGCCGACGCTCAATCGCTTCTTCTCGCTGCATTATTTGTTGCCGTTCGTGATCGCCGGCGTGGTGGCGCTGCACATCTGGGCGCTGCACGAAGTGGGGCAGAACAACCCAACTGGCGTGGAGGTGAAGTCCAAGGCCGATACCGTTCCGTTCAGTCCGCACGCGACGATGAAGGATCTGTTCGCCACCTCGCTGTTCTTGATCCTGTTCGCGGTGTTCGTGTTCTTCATGTCGGATTCGCTCGGCGACCCGGCCAATTACATTCCCGCCAATCCATTGCAGACGCCTCCGGAAATCGTGCCGGAATGGTATTTGTTGCCGTTTTACGCCGTTCTGCGCGCCTTCGATTTCAACATCGGCCCGATCGATTCCAAGGTTGCCGGCGTGTTCGCCATGTTCGCCTCGATCGGCGTGCTGTTTGTGTTGCCGTGGCTCGATACTTCGCGCGTGCGCTCAATGCGCTATCGCCCGATAGCACGGCAATTCTTCTTCATCTTCGTCGTCGTGTGCATAGCGCTCGGTTGGTGCGGCGGGCAAAATCCCGGCAAGGTGATGTTCCACGCGGCGCCCTACACATCGACGCTGACCTGGGTCGAGGGCGGCCAAGTGGTCCAGCGCCCGATCCAAGTCGCCGCGCCCGCCCAATTCGACGCCGCCGCCGCCGCCGCGCGCGCCGCGTTGGTCGCGCAAGGCGCGACCATGACGACGGTTGTGCGCGAAAACGGCGTCACCGCCGTCGCCACCGGCGTTATCGGCGGGGCCCAGCAAACCCGCGCGGTCGCCGCCGAAGCTAATGATGAGCTGGAGGCGGAAATCCTCGCCGCCAAGGCCGAAATCGGGGCTGGCGCGCCGTTCTTCGAAGTGCGTCGCGAAATCCCGTTCGAATTTACCGTCACCCGTTTCTCGCAATTGCTGACGGCCTATTATTTCCTGTTCTTCCTCATCATCTTGCCGATCCTTGGCTTGCGCGAAACGCCTGGGCGCGTGCCTGACACTATCGCCAAGCCTATCGCCGGCAGCCAAACCCAAGGGGCGTCATGATTATGTTGCGCCGATTGACCCTGGCTTTCGCGGCCGCACTCGCGCTTTCGGCGGCACCCGCCTTGGCCGCGCAAGAGGCCGAGCATCCTGACGATTACGCCTTCAGCTTCGATAGCCCGGTCGGCGCCTATGACATGGGCGCGGTGCAGCGCGGCTTTGCCGTTTATAGGCAAGTGTGCTCGTCGTGCCATTCGATGAACTACCTCGCCTACCGACATCTCGGCGAACGCGGTGGCCCGCTGGCGGCGTACCGCGTGAGCAATCACGAGACCGGCGAAGAGGAAATGCGCATTGGCTTGCCCGTGGGCGAGCACGGCGCCCATTTTGTCTCCATCACCGACAACCCTTATGTGCGCGCGGTCGCCGCCGAAGTGATGATTGGAGACATTGACCCCAATACCGGCCAGAGCATCGAACGTCCTGGGCGCATTTCCGATCATTTCCGCGCGCCGTTCGCCAACGAGATCGCCGCCCGCGCATCCAATGGCGGCGCCTATCCGCCCGATCTGTCGGTCATCACCTTCGCCCGCCACGGCGGCGCCGATTACATCCGCGCGCTGCTCACCGGCTATTCGGGCGAACAACGCGGCATTCAATACGTCAACCCGTATTTTCCAGGCGGCCTCATCTCGATGCCGCCGCCGCTCTCCGAAGGCCTCGTGACCTATGATGACGGCACCGAGGCCAGCGTCGCGCAGATGGCGACCGACGTGACCACGTTCCTGC
>JANNFH010000374.1:0-2235 GCA_031379565.1 Alphaproteobacteria bacterium | reverse complement strand
GTTGCTGCCGATGCGGCCGGTGACGGCGTGGATTTACCAGTCCTGCCTGCCGGTGCTCGGCTCTTGGTTGGCGGTGGCGGCGGCGGTGTTTGTGACCGGGTGCGCCGTGGTTGCGGCGTCATCGGTGACATACGCCCTGATCGAGAGGCCCGGCATGGATGCGGGCAACCGGATCGGGCGGCGATTGAAGCGACACGTGCCCGCGACGCTGCCTCAAGAATCACCGGGGCCTCGAACCAAGCCCTTGAACGAAATGCCAACCGAATCGCGTTAGCTCTCTCCCATGGCTGAAGCAGAACGCCTCGTAACCCCCGGCAGAATGCCCGGAGAGGGCGCCGATCGGGCGCTTCGGCCTACCGGGTTTGACGAATTCGTCGGCCAGCCGCAGGCCAAGGCCAATCTCAAAGTGTTCGTCGACGCCGCGCGCGCGCGCGCCGAGGCGATGGACCACGTGCTGCTGTTTGGGCCGCCGGGGCTCGGCAAAACGACTTTGGCGCAAATCCTGGCCCGCGAACTCGGCGTCGGCTTCCGCGCTACCTCAGGCCCGGTGATCGCGCGCGCCGGCGACCTCGCCGCTTTGCTCACCAATCTGGAACCGCGCGATGTGCTGTTCATCGACGAAATCCATCGCCTGGCCCCGGCGGTGGAGGAAATCCTCTATCCGGCGATGGAGGATTACCGGCTCGATCTCATTATCGGCGAAGGCCCCTCCGCGCGCAGCGTGCGGATTGACCTTTCGCCGTTCACGCTGGTCGGCGCCACCACCCGCGCCGGCTTGCTCGGCACGCCGCTACGTGACCGTTTCGGCATTCCGGTTCGGCTTGATTTTTACAGTGCCGAGGAATTGCTCTCCATCGTTCAGCGCGCCGCCGCCAAGCTCGATGCGCCCATGACCGGCGAGGGCGCGCTCGCCATCGCCAAACGCGCGCGCGGCACGCCGCGCGTCGCGGTTCGGCTGCTGCGGCGCGTGCGCGATTTCGCCGACGCCGACGGCAAGGCCATCGATGCGGCTTTGGTCGATCACGCCATGAAGCGGCTCGAAGTCGATGAAGACGGCCTCGACATGCTCGACCGCCGCTATCTCAAAGCGCTGGTGGAAACCTATAGCGGCGGCCCCGTCGGCGTCGATACGCTGGCCGCCGCGCTGAGCGAAGCACGCGACGCGGTCGAAGACATGATCGAGCCCTACCTGATGCAACAAGGCTTCGTCATGCGCACCCCGCGCGGGAGGATGGCCGCGCCGCGGGCGTATGAAAGGCTAGGGCAGAAGCCGCCGCCGGTTGCGCCGCAGACGGGGATGTTGTTTGGGGAGGAGTGAGCTAGAGTCCGATCTGCATCCGCCAATCCTCAATATACATCAGAACGCGATTGTACTCTCGTTCGCCAATTACCCTTCCATGCGCTGCGAAGTTTCGGATGTTCTCGATTTCATTCATCCTTTGTCGCAGCCAGTCTTGTCCGGGAAGAATTTCTTCAAAATCACTCCACGAGTTGACCATTATGTCGGTAAGGTGGCCAAGCGTGATGAAATAGATCATCGCTCCCTTGTCGCCATCCAACCAGGTTTGTTCGATCGCCTTCTGGCGAATGTCCGCCGCGTATTTTTGAATTTTGACGCTCACTGTGGTCTGCCACCAGTCTTCGCCATGTTTCTCGAGGAGACGTTCGGACACCAAATCACGGATGGCGTTCTCGAAGCAGTGCAACAGAGCATAGAGCCTCGCCATCTTGAGTGCAGCGATCCGAGACTCAAGCGGAAATGGAGCGAGCAGCCCCTCCATCATATTCTCGTCGAACGCGCGAGCGTCGGCGCCAATCTTAATTCCAGACGCCTTCAACTGCTCCGCGTCCGTCTCAAACGACATGGCACGGAATAGTCGCGCTCGCATTTGATCGTTTCTACTCATCAAGGAGGTTTTCCTTCAGCGACTTAAAGATCGCGTTGTACACTTCCTTGTCTTTTGTCGGCGGAAGGTGAATCTCGATCGTGTAGCGAAGATCGACCGCACGAGGCGATTTGATTGAGTCGAGCACGCTTGGTTTTATGGGTTGCACTTCATCCGATTGCGGCTTGTGCTCTGCGGGTGGCGGATAGTGACCTGAGCCCCGACTTACCTCCGCGTTTGGGGAGAGTCCTTGGGTTGATGTGATGGCTTCAGGCGGCCATGTCGGCAAGCCTGAATCTGTCCGCGTACTCCTTGGGTGTGGCGTTGCCGAGCGCCGAATGGGGCCTGG
>JANNFH010000339.1:0-1963 GCA_031379565.1 Alphaproteobacteria bacterium | reverse complement strand
GATGAATACTTGATGGGCAGTTCGGATTTGCCGAATTAAATTTTACATTCATTGACAGTCGTGAACGTAATTGATATAAACAGTCATCTTGGAGGTTCGAAATGGCAGACAAAGCAAACAAATACCCTGACAATACCGGGGGAGCGTTTTACGTCGACACGCAGTGCATTGACTGCGATTTGTGCCGTCAGACGGCGCCCAGCAATTTTGATCGGAATCAAAGCGGCGGCTATTCTTTTGTGAAGAAGCAGCCGACGACACCCGAAGAAGAGCAGCTATGCAAGGAAGCCAAAGAGGGCTGTCCTGTCGAAGCGATCGGAAGCGACGGCGCTTAATAAAAGATTCCACAGATTTGAGATAAGATTACACAGATAAAAAATAGAGTCAGAAAAGCGATGGTGTCAAAGCCATCGCTTTTTTGCTATAATTCGCATTCATGATTAAAACACATCCAGTTCTCATCATTGGCTCGGGTCCTGCCGGATTTACGGCCGCCATTTACGCCGCGCGAGCCAATTTGAAGCCCTTTCTCATCGAAGGGCTCTTGAAGGGCGGACAGCCCGGCGGGCAACTCATGCTCACAACGGAAGTGGAAAATTTTCCTGGTTTTCCGGCTGGTATTCAAGGGCCTGAGCTCATGGATGTGTTTAGAAAGCAGGCGGAGAGATTTGGCACCGAATTTGCCCGCGAAGACATCACGTCCGTAGATTTTTCAAAACGCCCCTTTAAAATAAAGTCAGCCGAAAATGAGTATTTGGCCGAAACACTTGTCATCGCCCCAGGCGCATCGGCCAATTGGCTCAATTTGCCGTCTGAAAAAAAACTTCAGGGTCACGGCGTTTCAGCGTGCGCGACATGCGACGGATTTTTTTTCAAAGGCAAAGAAGTGGTTGTGGCCGGCGGAGGAGACTCAGCCCTCGAAGAAGCAAATTTTCTGACAAAATTCGCCACCAAGGTGACCATTGTGCATCGTCGTGATTCGCTTCGCGCTTCCAAGATCATGCAAGATCGCGCGAAGGCCAACAAAAAAATAGAATTTATTTGGGATTCATCCATCGAAGAGATCAAGGATGTTTCTCAAAAAAAAGTGACCGGAGTCGTCCTTAAAAATTTAAAAACAGGGGCGATGTCCGAGAAAAAGTGCGACGGAGTTTTTGTCGCGATCGGGCACACACCCAATTCTGAAGTGTTTAAAGGTCACTTGGCGCTGGACCCAAAAGGCTATATTCTTGTTCACGATGGCACGCATACCAGCGTGCCGGGAGTGTTTGCCTGTGGCGATGTGCAGGATTTTAAATATCGGCAGGCCATCACGGCCGCCGGGACGGGCTGCATGGCGGCGCTGGATGCGGAGCGCTTCCTGGAAGCTCAACGCGCGTGAAGCCGTTCGTCAAGAAGCCAAAATTCTTCCCTTTTTCCTTTAAAAAAAAGCCTGAGCCCATCCCTAAAAGTTCTCTACCCAAGGTCCGTTCCAAAGTATTGCCGGGACCGGAGTCAGTGAAGTTGACTGCGGAGTTGAAGCGTTTCGAGTGTCCGCAGATCACCTACGTGGGCGGGAATTTCCCGATTTTTTTAAAGAGGGCCGAGGCTTGTAATGTTTTTGACGTGGATGGGAATCGTTTTCTGGATCTTTGTAGCGCATTTGCCGTAACCAATATCGGTCACAGTCATCCCGCAGTGCTTCGGGCCATTCGTGAGCAGTCGAGGCTCATGATGCACGGGTTCGGGGACGTTCATCCGAATGAAGTGAAAGTGGCTCTCGCTAAAAAATTGAGCGAGATCACGCCAGGAAATCTAAACCAGACTATTTTCTCCTCCACAGGTTTTGAGGCAGTGGAAACCGCCCTAAAAACCGCCGTGATGCACACCAAGCGAACCGGTGTGATCGCGTTCACGGGGGCCTATCACGGCTTGGGCTATGGCACTCTCGCTGTGACGCATCGTGAAGATTTCAAAAAAGGCT
>JANNFH010000308.1:0-11698 GCA_031379565.1 Alphaproteobacteria bacterium | reverse complement strand
CTCGTCTCCGCGCGCTTCGCCAAGCAGCTTCAATGAAATGAACGTGACCGCGACGCCGATGGCCGCCGCGATGGCGAAGAGCAAATAGGGCGGCGCGGCGCTCGGCAGAAAGAACATGTCTCCCGCGAAGCGAAACAAGGCCGCGTTCGCAAGCCACAATGCAAATCCCAATGCCATCGCGCGTAAGATCATGTGTGATGCTCCTGGCTATTTCAACATTTCCCGCGCGATGATGACGCGCATGATTTCGTTTGTACCTTCGAGAATGCGGTGGACGCGCAGATCGCGGACGATGCGCTCGACCTCGTAATCGGCGAGATAGCCATAACCGCCGTGCAATTGCAGCGCGGCATCGGCCACCTTGAACGCGGTGTCGGTGACGAAGCGCTTGGCCATGGCGCAATATTTCGTGGCGTCTGGCGCCTTTGCATCGAGCTTTCGCGCGGCCAGATGCAACAGCGCGCGCGACGCGGAAAGCTCCGTCTCCATATCTGCCAAGGTGAATTGTGTGTTCTGAAAATCGGCGATGCGTTTGCCGAATTGTTTGCGCTCCTGCACGTAAGCCAGCGCCCGATCAAGCGCATCTTGTGCGCCGCCCAGCGCGCAGGCGGCAATGTTGAGCCTGCCGCCATCGAGGCCCTTCATGGCGTATTTGAAGCCTTCGCCCTCGGGGCCGATGCGGTTTTCCACGGGCACGCGGCAATTGTCGAAGTTGACGATCGCCGTCGGTTGCGCCCGCCAGCCCATCTTGTTTTCCAGCTTGCCGAACGAAAGCCCCTTGGTTCCGCTCTCAACCATCAACGCCGACACGCCCTTGGGCCCACCCTCGCCGGTGCGACTCATCACGAGGTAGAGATCGGAAAATCCAGCGCCGGAGATAAACGCCTTGGCGCCATTCATCACATAATGCTCATTGCCATCAGGTTTGGCGGACGTCCGCAACGCGCCCGCGTCGGAACCCGAGCTCGGCTCGGTCAGGCAATAAGAAGCGATCGTCTCCATCGCCGTCAGTTTCGGCAGCATTTTCCGGCGCTGCTCCTCGTCGCCGAAGGCGTCGATCATCCAGGCGCACATATTGTGGATCGACAAAAACGCCGCGGTGGCGACGCAACCGCGCGACAATTCCTCGAAAATCAGCGCCGCGTCGTGGCGGCTCAGCCCTGAGCCGCCGACATCGTCGCGCACATAAATGCCGGCGAAACCCAATGCGGCCAGTTCCTTCAGCACGCCGCGGTCGAGCCCTTCTTCCTCCCAGCGCGCTGCGTTGGGGCGAAGCTTTTCCTGCGCAAAGGCGCGCGCGGTCTCCACGATCATATTCTGGTCTTCACTCAGTTCGGTCATTCCATCCTCTTCAGCGGCTTTATAGCCGGCGCCAAAGGTGTCCGGCCAGCACCCCTACGCTTTGAGCGGAAACTTCCTGCTAGGGCCCTGGCGGGCGCCACATTATGAAACCCCCTCCGGAGGCGAACCCTCTGGGGATGGGGAAATCGATGCGCACGGCCTCGTTATCGCCGGCTCTGCTTCTGGTCGCGGCCATCGTCGCCGGATCGGGCATGGACGCGGCGATCAAATATCTGGCGCAAACCAATCACGTCCTGGTCGTGACCTTCGGCCGTTACGCGATTGGCGCATCGTTTTCCTTGGGCATCTGGGCGCACGCGGGGCGCCCAGCCATCAGCGCCGAGATGTGGCGAGCGCATGGGTTGCGCGGTTTTGTCATCACCGGCACCGCCCTTGGATTCTTCTGGGCCTTGACCGTGCTGCCGCTGGCGGAAGCGGTTACGCTGTCCTTCATTTATCCGCTGATTATCCCCTTCGTGGCGCGGTTCATGATTGGCGAGCGCCTGCGCCTCTCCAGTCTCGCCGCAGCCGCGCTCGGCTTTGTCGGCGTCATCATCGCCGCCCAGGGCGCGCCCTCCGCCGAGGAAGCGCCGCTGCACGCTTACGGCGTCGCCGCGGTGTTGTTCTCCGCCTTGATGTTCGCGCTCGCCATGGTGCTGCTGCGGGCGCGGGCGCAAACTGATGGCGCGGTGATCGTGGGGATGATGTCGAGTTTGATTCCGGCCATCATCCTCGCCGTGCCGACATTGCTGATCGCTACGCCGCCGACGCTGGCGGACTGGCCTGGCTTTCTCGTTCTTGGCGCCCTGGCGGCGGCCTTCATGTATCTGATCGCCCGCGCCTATGCCGGCGCCGAGGCGCAACAGCTGGCGCCTATTCATTATACCGAACTGATCTGGGCCACTTTACTTGGCTACGCCGTGTTTCACGAAACACCACGCCCGGAGATCTTCGCCGGCGCCGTGCTCATCGTCGCGGCCAGCCTTTACGCCCGCAATGAAGAGCGCCGCCTGTCGGCGAAAGCGACGCGCGCCGGTTAGGCGCAGGCGCCGCAAGCGATCCCTTGGGCGGCGAGATTTGGATAAGCGCAGCGTGGGCAATTGGCCCAAGCGCGGATGGCGTTTTCGGCGAAGCCGTATCTGGTGCGCAAAGCGTGTTCGGCGTGGCGAACGATGGCGGTGCATTCGTCCGGCGTCAGCCGGTTATGGTTGCGCGCCCAATCGGCTTTCTCCGCGTAGGCGGGAAAACGCGGCGATTCACCCCAGACTGAATCTGGACTGGCCGAGAAGCGGCTGCGGCCGATGAGGTGCTGATGCACGTTGCGATGCGCTGGCGCCGTTTTCGGACCCTTTGGGTCAGCGGCGTCATTGAGCGCCCAAATGCCGGCCTCCCAATAATTGACGCAGCCACCTTCGAGCTGCGGCAGGGTTGCGATCATGGCGCCGCCACACGCCGCAATCAGAAAGCCCCAAGCCGACAGCTCTTCGGCGTTGAGTGCGCTGCGCTCCCACACCTGGCGCGGCGGATAGATCACGAGATTGCCGCCATCCTCGCGGCTCAGCAGCAGCGACTCGCGGGCGGGCAACACCAACGTCCCGCCGGTGCAGGCAAACAGCGTGAGCTTCATCGCCGCGTGAATCACGCCGCGCTCTGAGCCGCTTTCTTCGCCACGTCATCGGCGCGCCGGCCGCTAAGTTCGACCATATGGTCGAATTGAGCCTCGAAGGTCGCCAGCCCCTGGGTCAGCGAGCGCAACTCGATGATGAAACTCTGCCGTTCGGCGTGCGGCAAATAAACATCGACGCGGTCCCAGCCAGGCCAGCCGTCGCGTCCTTCGAAACCGAGGATTTGGCCATTGTGGCTCGACACTGCCGAATTGATCTTCGGCGTGCCTGAATTGGGGGTGAAGATCGAAAGCTTCTCAATCGGCTCCAGCACCACCGGATCACATTCCGTCAGCGCTTCGCTCATGCCGATGCGCCCCGCGGCGTGAAACGAATGTTCCGAAGAATCGACGGCGTGGAACGAGCCATCGATCAACGTCACGGAAACGTCCACAACTGGAAAGCCAATCGGGCCCTTCGCCATCGCGTCTTTCACGCCGGCTTCGACCGCGGGAATCCATTGCCGCGGAATGGCGCCGCCAGTGATCTTATCGACGAATTCAAAGCCCTTGCCGCGCGGCGCCGGCTTCACCTGGATCACGCAATCGCCAAACTGGCCGTGCCCACCAGTTTGCTTCTTATGCCGACCGCGTTTTTCGGCGTTCTTGCGGATGGTTTCTTTGTACGGCGTAGAGGGGCGCGCGGTGTTGACGTCAACGCCGAAGCGGCTCTTGAGCCGCTCCAGCACCAGCCGCAAATGCGGGTCGCCCTGCCCTTGGAGCAGAATCTCGTGCGTGGTCTGGTCGTGATGCACGCTCAGGCCAGGATCTTCGTCGGCCAGCTTTTGCAGCGCGCCGGAGAGCCTCACATCGTCCTTGCGATCCTTGGTGGCGATGGCGAGCTGGAACACCGGGAAGCGCCGCGCCAACGCCAAATGCGCTTTCTTCGCCGGCCCCAGGACATCCCCGGCGGCCACCGGATCGAGCTTGCCGATCGCGACGATATCGCCTTCAGGCGCGGACGCGATCTTCTTGGTCTGGGCGCCGTTCACCGCGAACAGCGCGCTGGGCCGCGCCGCTGAGCCATCGCTCAGCGTAATGGAGCTGGAATCCGTCATCGCGCCGCCGAAAACACGCGAATAAGCGAGTTTGCCGGCCTGTCCCGCGTGCGAAATCTTCATCACGTAGGCGCCAGCCCCCATCAAGCCCAAGCGGGCCGCCGCCAGCGATGGCGCGGGGGTATCGTGGCGAAAGGCCTTCAGCAGGCGGCGGATGCCATAGCCGTGCGCGGTCGAGCCAAAAAACACCGGCGCAATCAGCCCTTCATGGGTTTCGCGCACCAAATCGGCAAACACGGTGTCACGATCTGGCGTGGTGTCGGAGAGCAATTGCTCCATCAATTGGTCGTCAAAATCAGCGAGCTGCTCCAGCATATGAAAGCGCGCTTCGGTTTCGCGCTCAGCCAATTCAGCTGGAATGTCGATCACCTGCGAGGGCTTGCCCTGCTGGTAGAGAAAGGCACGCTCGAGCGCGAGATCGACGAAGCCGGCAACTTGCTCGTCTTTCCAGATTGGAATCTGCCGCGCCACCAGGGGCAACGTGCTCACCGGCTGCAACGCCTCCAGCAGATCGCGAACGCGCCCGCGCGCCTGGTCGATCTTGTTGATGAACAGCGCGTGCGGAATCTTCTGCGCCTCTAGCGCGTGCAGGAATGGCTGCAACAGCACCGCCTTGTCGGGATCGGAATCGGCGACCACGATCGCCAGATCGATTGCCGGCAGCGCATAATCGGCGTCGGCGACAAAATCGACCGCGCCGGGCGTGTCCAGCAGCGCATAATGATCGCCCATGAAATCGATGGCGGAAAAGCTGATCTCACCGGATTGGCCGGCGGTATTGGGCGCGGTCCCCGGCCCGCCGGAGGCCGCCGAAGCTAGCGCCGCCGCCAGAGCCGTCTTGCCCGCCCCGGTCGGGCCGACAATGGCGATGGTTCTCACGATATTGGCTTGGCGCGCAGCCATGGTCACCTCCCGTGTTTAGAGGCGCCCCGCGGCCGAGGCGCCGCTTCTGTCGGATCGTCGGCCTTCGGGCCTCGGGGGCACTGTTTCACGGGCGGGACGATGTGCGCAAGCGCCATCGAGTTGGCCGCCGCCTTGAGCAAGTCCGGATTGCCATTGATGAATTCAGCGACCGAGTTTGCGCGCGGCGACCGACTTCCAAAGCACGAGCTCCTTCGTCGGCGGGCGGGACGCCCATTCATGCAAGGGTGCTATGCCGCGACCTCTCGTCACCGTAGGCGACTTTACCGGTTCCCAAGCCGCGTTTGGGCCGTACAAAGCCACATCGTGGGTTTTCCACGTCGCGGCGCTTCCTCTGAAGGCCGCAATTTTCTGGAGTTTTTCATGAGATTCGCTCTTGCCCTCGTGGCCATCGCCGCTCTCGGGCTCACCGCCTGCAGCCAAGCCGACGTGAACGAAGCCGAAACCAACGCCGACGCTGCCGTGACCGAAGCCGGCCAAGCCGCCGACGAAGCTGGCGCCGCCCTTGGCGAAGCCGCCACCGATGCGGGCAACGCGGTTGAAGGCGCCGTCAACGACGCCGCCAATGCCACGGCCGCCGCGACCGACGACAATCCGGCCACACAGCCGTAAGTCGTCGCCGAAGAGCGAGACATGAAAACGGGCGGCGCTTTATCAGCGCCGCCCGTTTTTTACGCCGCCTTTTTGTCGCTAGCCCCGTTGAAAAGAAAATCGTTGCCGTCGAACGTGACCCGTACGGCGTCGCCATCCTTGATCCGGCCTTCCAGGATCAGCCGCGCCATCGGATCTTGCACATCCTTCTGGATCACGCGCTTCAAGGGTCGCGCGCCCCAGGCCGGATCGTAGCCGCGCTTAGCCAGTTCGGTTTTAGCCCGCACATCGAGTGCGATCGAAATGTTGCGGGCCGCCAGCAGCTTGTCCAAGCGCTTCAGCTGGATATCAACGATTGAACCCATCTGAGCGCGCTCAAGCCGCTTGAACAGAATGATCTCGTCGATCCGGTTTAGAAATTCCGGGCGGAAGCGTGCCCGCACTTCATTCATCACCGGGCCCCGCACGTCCTCGACATCGGCGCCTTCGGGCTGATCGGCCAGGTATTGCGCCCCGGAATTGGAAGTCATGATCAGGATCGTGTTCTTAAAATCGACGGTGCGGCCTTGGCCGTCTGTGAGGCGGCCATCGTCCAACACTTGCAGCAGCACGTTGAACACATCCGGGTGCGCCTTCTCGATTTCATCGAACAGGATCACTTGATACGGTCGCCGCCGCACCGCCTCCGTGAGCGCACCGCCCTCTTCGTAGCCGACATAGCCAGGCGGCGCGCCAATCATCCGCGCCACCGAATGCTTTTCCATATATTCCGACATATCAACGCGCGCCAGCGCGTGCTCATCGTCGAACAGAAATTCCGCGAGCGCCTTGGTGAGCTCGGTTTTGCCAACGCCGGTCGGGCCCAGGAACATGAACGAGCCGATCGGCCGGTTCGGATCCTGCAAGCCCGCGCGCGCCCGGCGCACCGCGTCTGAAACAGCGCGCAACGCCGGCTCCTGCCCAATTACACGCCCGCGCAGCTGAATTTCCATCTGCAGCAGCTTGGCTTTTTCGCCTTCCAGCATTTTCTCGACTGGCACGCCGGTCCAGCGCGAGACGACGCCGGCGATGGTCTCCGCATCGACCACCTCTTTGACCAAGCCTTCGCCGCCGCTTTTGTTCTCCGCGTCAGCAATTTGCTTTTCCAGCTGCGGAATGCGCCCGTATTTCAGTTCTGACGCGCGCGCTAGATCGCCGCGCCGCACCGCGCCTTCATACTCGTTCTGCAGGCGCTCAAGGTCCTCCTTCGATTTCGAGGTCACCTGCAGCTTCTGCTTTTCGGCGCTCCAGGTTGCTGTGAGTTCCGCCGAACGCGTTTCAAGCCCCTTAATTTCTTCCGCCAGTTTCTTGGTGCGATCTTGCGACGCGGAATCTTTTTCCTTCTTCAGCGCCTCGATCTCAATTTTCAGTTGGAGAATACGCCGATCCAGCTCGTCCAATGCCTCCGGCTTGGAATCCACTTGCATACGCAGCCGCGAGCCGGCTTCATCCATGAGATCGATAGCTTTGTCGGGCAAAAATCGATCGGTGATGTAGCGATGCGAAAGTTGCGCCGCCGCGACGATGGCGGCGTCAGAGATGCGCACGCCGTGATGCTGTTCGTAGCGGTCCTTTAGGCCGCGTAGGATCGAGATTGTATCCTCCACGCTCGGCTCGCTAACGAACACCGGCTGAAACCGCCGCGCCAACGCCGCATCTTTTTCAACGTGCTTGCGATACTCATCCAGCGTCGTCGCACCGACGCAATGCAATTCGCCGCGCGCCAAAGCTGGTTTCAGCAAGTTCGACGCATCCATGGCGCCTTCGGCTTTGCCCGCGCCGACAAGCGTATGCATTTCGTCAATGAACAGGATGATGCCGCCTTCAGCCGCCGTCACCTCGTTCAGCACCGCCTTCAGGCGTTCTTCAAACTCGCCGCGGAATTTGGCGCCGGCCACCAGCGAGCCCATGTCCAGCGCCAGCAATTTCTTGTGCTTCAGACCCTCGGGCACGTCGCCGTTGATGATGCGCAGGGCCAAGCCTTCGGCAATGGCGGTCTTGCCCACGCCCGGCTCGCCGATCAGCACGGGATTGTTCTTGGTGCGGCGGGAGAGCACCTGAATGGTGCGGCGGATTTCCTCGTCGCGGCCAATGACAGGGTCGAGCTTGCCTTTGCGCGCGTCCTCGGTTAGGTCGCGGGAATATTTCTTCAGCGCATCATAGGATTCTTCCGCGCTTGCTGATTGCGCCGTGCGGCCTTTGCGCATTTCCGCAATCGCCGCTTCGAGTTTCTGCGGCGTCAACCCGGCCTTTTTGAGGATGTCGGCGGCCTTGCCGTCCGGCGTAATCGCCAGGCCAAACAGCAGCCGCTCCGCTGTCACGTAGGCGTCGCCCGCCTTGGTCGCGGCCTGTTCGGCGCTATCGAGCGCGCGCGCTAGCGACGACGCCATATACATGCGGTCGCCGCCGCCCTGGACTTTCGGCAACGCCTGTACCGCGGCATCGGCATCGTCGGCGGCGCGGCGCGGATCGGCGCCGGCGGCGCGCAACAGGCCGGCGGCCAAGCCCTCGCGGTCGTCCAGCAGCGCTTTCAGCAGGTGTTGGGTGTCGAGCTGTTGGTTCTGCTCCCGCAGCGCGATCGTCTGCGCCGCTTGCACGAATCCGCGCGCCCGCTCGGTGAGCTTTTCCATATCCATGAGCGACCCCTAAGGCGTCCCGCGCTGACCGCCATTGCGGCCGATCAACGCGGCATGTTTTGTTGCTGGGCCTGAGGTAGGTGTGGTCCGCAAGGCGCACAAGAGGCTGCCAGAATGAGCTTGCGCCCATTTTGGGCGCATGTTAGTTTCGTTTTCGTGCGGATCATTGCCCGAAGCACGCTGCTGGCGTTCACCGAGACCCGTCGCGCCCGCAAGGAATATCAAGCTCTTAAGGGCGCGGTAGATTCATGGTTTGCCGAGGCGCGCCGAGCGCGTTGGCCAAACATGGCGGCCGTCAAGAGGCATTATGCGAGCGCCAGCGTGATCTCGGCGGATCGTGTCGTGTTCAATCTTAAGGGCAATGATTACCGCCTGATCGTTGCGATCGATTTCGAGAAGGCCATCGTCTGGATCAAGTGGATCGGAACACACTTGGACTATGATAAAATCAACGTGAAAACGGTGACTTATGACCCGTGACCAGAAACCCATCCGCACCAAGGCGGACTACAAAGCGGCGCTGATGGATGCGCAAGCGCTCTGGACGGCGAAAAGCGGCACGCCGCGCGGCGATCGGCTCGACGTGCTTGCGACCCTCATCGACGCCTACGAGGCCGAACATTTTCCGATCGACCCGCCGGACCCGATCGATGCGATCCGGTTCCGCATGGAGCAGCAGGGCCTCACCCGGCGCGATCTAGAGGAAATGATCGGCACCCGCACGCGCATCGCGGAGGTGCTTAGCCGCAAGCGTTCGCTTTCGATCAACATGATCCGGAGGCTGCACGAAAAACTCGGCATCCCCGCCGACGTGCTCATCCGCCCAACAATACGTCCCTAGTGCGCCATCAGCAGCGGCAAATTGGTTAGCCTCAGCAGGTCGCGCGTCGCGCCGCCGAACACCATTTCGCGCAGTTTCGAATGGGCGTAGCCGCCCATTACCACGACATCGGCGCCCAGGCTCTTGGCCTCTTCGAGAATCGCCGCGGCTGGCGGGCGGCCCATGCCACCGACGTTGCGCACCTCGACCTTGTGCCCACGGCGAGACAAATGCCCGGCGATGTTGGCGCCGGGCGCCTCGCCGTGGCCGAACATTTTCGGCTTGGCGTCGATGGTCAGCACCATGATTTGCTCGGCCTTTTCGAGCAGCGCGTCTGCCTCGGACAGGGCACGGGTGGCCTCACGGCTGGCGTCCCAGGCCACCACGATGCGCTTGCCGATGCTGGTTCCCTTCCAGCCCGGCGGGGCGATCAAAGCCGGGCGCCCGGAATGGAACAGCACGCCTTCGATGATCTCCTCGCGCAGATCGCCGCCGACGCCCTCCTGCGGGCGGGTCATGATGGCAATGTCAGCGTAGCGCGCATGGACGGCGGCCACACGCCCCAGGTCGCGCGACAGCGCTTCGGCGTTGAGCAGATCGCAGGGCTGGCCCATGGCTTCGAGCCGGCGCGCCACGCGCTTTCGCTCCGCCTCGGCGTCGGCGCGCGCCCGTCCCAACAGCTCGGCCCAAACGCCGGCGACGACCGTGGGCTCATAGGCCAGCGGCTCATCGGGGAGCGCGGTGAGAAAAGCGGCGGAGAGGTGGGCGCCGCATTGCTTGGCGACGGCTTCGCCCAAGGCGAGCGCCGGCTCGTCCTGTTCGGCCTCCGCCACCATGACCAGAATGTCTTTCCAAGACATGGGCAACGCCCCTATGCAAGCGCGCCTGGCGCCCGGATGAAGCCAGTGCGGGACAGTAACCTTACTCCACTTGCGCACCGTTTGCGCGTGCGCAATCACCACGAGCCTAAGTTTAAGGAATCCGCCCATGAATCTCGCGTTCCGGTCCGACGCCTACATCAACGGCGAATGGCGCGGCAGCGCCAAGCGCTTCGCGGTACTCAACCCCGCCAACCAGGAACGCGTCGCCGAAGTTCCCGATCTCGGCGCGGCGGACGCAGAAGCCGCCATCGACGCGGCGCACGCGGCGTTCCCGGCCTGGGCGGCCAAGACCGCCAAGGAGCGCGCCGCGATCTTGCGCAGCTGGTACGATTTGATGATGGCCGATATCGACCGGCTGGCGCGCCTGATTACGCTTGAAGGCGGCAAGCCGCTGGCCGAAGCAAAGGGCGAAGCCGCCTACGGCGCCAGCTTCATCGAATGGTTCGCCGAGGAGGCCAAGCGCGCCTACGGGCGCACTATCCCGACCACCGCCGCCTCGCGGCGCTACATCACGATCAAGCAACCGATCGGCGTCTGCGTCGCGATCACACCGTGGAATTTCCCGCTGGCGATGATCACCCGCAAGGCCGGACCCGCGCTCGCCGCCGGCAACACCATTGTGCTGAAACCGCCCTCGCAAACCCCGCTGACGGCGCTGGCGCTGGCTGAATTGGCCGCACAGGCCGGCCTGCCCAAGGGCGTGTTCAATGTTGTCACCACCGAAAACGCCCGCGCCGTCGGCAAAGTATTTTGCGAAAGCCCGCTGGTGCGGAAATTCTCCTTCACCGGCTCAACCGACGTCGGCAAGCAGCTCGGCGCCTTGTGCGTGGGCTCCACGGTGAAGCGCGTTTCGCTTGAACTGGGCGGCAACGCGCCACTGCTGGTGTTCGCAGATGCCGACCTCGATCAAACCGTCAAGGGCGCGATCGCCTCGAAATTCCGCAATGCCGGCCAGACCTGCGTCTGCGCCAACCGCATCCTGGTGGACGATGCAATCTATGACGCATTCTCGAAAAAGCTCGCCGACGCCGTATCAAAGCTCAAGGTCGGGCCCGGCGACGGCGCCGGAATCGAAATCGGCCCGCTGATCGACCAAAACGCCATCGAAAAAGTCGAACGCATGGTCGCCGAAGCGCTGGCCGCCGGCGCCACCGCGCTCACCGGCGGCATGAAGCATTCCGCGGGCGCGCAATTCTACACCCCTACCGTGCTGGCTAACGTGACGCGCGAAATGCGCGTCAACACCGAGGAAATCTTTGGCCCAGTCGCCCCTTTGATCCGGTTCAAATCGGAAGACGAAGCCATCGCCATCGCCAACGACACGCCGTTCGGCTTGGCCGGCTATTTCTTCACCAAGGATATCAATCGCGCCTGGCGCGTCGCCGAGCGGCTCGAATACGGCATGGTGTCTATCAATGAGGGCGTCTTCTCCAACGAAGTCATCCCCTTCGGCGGCATGAAAGAAAGCGGCCTGGGGCGCGAAGGCGGCGTCGAGGGGCTGGAGGAATATCTCGAAACCAAATTCATCAATTTCGGCGGTTTCGCCTGAGCGAGCGGCCACAGGGCGGTTTTGTCTACGTGCTCGGCAGCGCGCTCGGGAGCGATAGGCGCACCGATGTGGGCTGGAGCATCGACCTCGACCAGCGCCTGGCGCTGCACAATGGCGGGCTTGGCGCCCGCTCGACGCGCGGGCGCGCCTGGGTGCTGCTCTACGCGGAACGCTACCCGACGCGCCGCGAAGCCATGAG
>JANNFH010000287.1:0-5486 GCA_031379565.1 Alphaproteobacteria bacterium | reverse complement strand
AGCGACGCGGTCGCGCTTGCCGAAACCGCCGCGCGCGAGGCTGCCGAGCACGCCCGCGCCAAGGAAGAAGCTCATTCCGGCGCCCGTGAACGCCGCGCCGGTGCTGAAGTTCAAGCCAGCGCCGCGCAAACGCGGGTGGACGACATCGCCGCCTTGGCGCGCGAGCAGATCGGGCAGCCGCCCGAACAATTAGCCAACCTCGCCGGCGCTTTGCTGAACGGGGCGCTCGGATCGGCGCCGATCAGCGAAGTCGAACGCCGGCTGGAGCGGCTGAAGGCCGAGCGCGAGGCTGCCGGCCCGGTCAATCTGCGCGCCGCCGAAGAGCTGACCGAAGCGCAGATGCGCCTCGCCTCGCTGACCAAGGAAAAAGACGACGTCGCCCAGGCTATCAGCAAATTGCGCCGCGCCATCACCACGCTCAACAATGAAGGCCGCGCCCGGCTGCTGCGCGCGTTCGAACAGGTCGATGCGCACTTCGCGCAATTGTTCGCGGCTCTGTTCGAAGGCGGACAGGCGGCTTTGAAACTCACCGAGAACGAAGACCCGCTCGATGCGGGGCTGGAAATCTTCGCGCAACCGCCCGGAAAGCGCCTCACCCACCTCTCGCTGCTCTCGGGCGGCGAACAAGCGCTCACCGCCACGGCGCTCATCTTCGCGGTGTTCCTGGCCAACCCCGCGCCGCTGTGCGTGCTCGATGAAGTCGATGCGCCGCTGGATGACGCCAATGTCGATCGCTTTTGCCGGATGCTTGACGAAATGAAGCGCCTGACCACCACGCGTTTTATCGTCATTACCCACAACCCGGTGACGATGTCGCGGATGGATCGGCTTTACGGCGTCACCATGCCGGAACAGGGCGTAAGCCAGCTGGTCAGCGTCGATCTCGGCCGCGCCCAGGCGATGGCGGCGGAATAGGCGCAGGACGGGGCGCCTAGGCCCAGGCGCCGCCCAGTCCCTGGCTCGCGCTCCGCACGCCTGAGACGCGGACGGAGGCGGTCGTTTCTGCCACAGAACAGCGATGCGTTTGCCGCATCCGGGTTTTCTTGACCTGCCCCCGCCCCGCCTCTAGTAATCCGCGCGCGCGAACGGGGGGCTCGCACTGGTGCGAAGCCTCGCGGTCGCGTATCGACCGGTCGATGGCTGACAAAAACCCGCCGCCGCAGGATGAACTCGACAATCTGCGCCGGCGGGTCGATGCCGCCCGCAACGAGGCTTCCACGGCCAATCCGCCCCAAGGCAGCGCCGCTTCCCTGGCGATGCGGTTCGGGGGCGAATTCGGCGCGGCGATACTTGTCGGGGCATTGCTTGGGTTCGGGGCAGATCATTTTCTCCACTCTTCGCCGTGGGGACTGATGATCGGCGTAGGACTGGGTTTCGCGACCGGAATCACCAACGTGGT
This sequence comes from Alphaproteobacteria bacterium, assembly GCA_031379565.1. Classification (GTDB taxonomy): domain Bacteria; phylum Pseudomonadota; class Alphaproteobacteria; order Caulobacterales; family Aquidulcibacteraceae; genus Vitreimonas. Next base: position 4,087 of record JANNFH010000287.1, on the reverse strand, counting down.
GCGAACGGCGGCGAAATATAACCAAGCCCATCCGCCGGGTCCGAGCGCGCGGCCGGTAGCTGACGACGACGACGATTGAGGAACAGTGCGTGTCGAACGATCCCATCCATCAGTTCCACATCAACCCGATCGCACCGCTCGAAATCGCGGGCGTCGACGCCAGCTTCACCAATGCCAGCTTGTTCATGGTCGCCGGCGTCGGGGCCGCGGCGGCCTTTATGCTGTGGGCGATGCGGCCCGCGGCGTTGATCCCGAACCGGGCTCAGTCAGTAGCCGAGACCGCCTACGGCTTTATCCATTCCATGGTGCGCGACGCCGCCGGTGAAGAGGGCGTCAAGCGCTTCTTCCCGTTCGTGTTCACGCTCTTCATGTTCATATTCCTGGCCAACATGGTGGGCATGTTCCCCTATTGGTTCGCCACCACCAGCCAGATCGTCATCACCGCGACCATGGCGTTGATGGTGTTCGTCACCGTTTTGCTGGTCGGCTTTGCCAAGAATGGGTTGAGATTCTTCAAGCTGTTCGTGCCCTCCGGCGTGCCGATCTACATTCTGCCGTTCGTGGTGTTCATCGAGATCATCTCGTTTTTCTCGCGGCCACTTTCTCACGCGGTTCGTCTCTGGGCCAACATCCTGGCTGGGCACTTAGTGCTGAAAGTGTTTGCTGGCTTCGTGCCGATGATGGCCGCCGCGGGCCTGGTCGGCATTCTCGGCTCGGCGCTGCCGCTGGCGATGACGGTGGCGCTTTATGCGCTCGAATTCCTGGTCGCGTTTTTGCAGGCCTATGTGTTCGCCCTGCTGACGTGCATCTATTTGAACGACGCCCTTCACCCCGGTCACTGACCGAACCTCACAGGCTTGGAGAAAACCTAACATGGATCCTATCGCGGCAAAATTGATCGGCGCGGGCATCGCCTGCATCGGCATGGGCGGCGCCGGCATCGGCGTCGGTATCATCTTCGGCAACTTCCTCCAGGGCGCGCTACGCAACCCTTCCGAAGCGCCCAAGCAATTCGGCAATCTCATCTTCGGCTTCGCCGTTACCGAAGCGCTCGGCATCTTTTCGCTGCTGATCGCGCTGTTGCTGCTGTTCGTCCCGGGTGTCGGGGGGAGCTGATGACGCACGGCGCGGACGCACCGATCGAGGGAGCGGGCTTGGCCGCGGAAGCGGCGGCGCACGGGAGCGAACACGCGGCGACGTTTCCGCCGTTTGATCCCACGCTGTTCTCATCGCAATTGGTGTGGTTCGCGCTCTGCTTTGGCGCGCTCTATCTGATCTTGTCGCGGCTGGTGCTGCCAAAGGTGGCGGCCGTACTGGAGGACCGCGCCGGCGCCATCAAGAGCGACCTCGACCAGGCGGCGCAGAAAAGCGCCGCCGCCGACGCCGCGCGCATTAACATGGAGCGCGCCATCGCTAGGGCGCGCGCCGATGCCCGCTCCATGATCGAAGCCGCCCGCGCCGAAATGGCCGCCAAGCTCAGCGCCGAGCAGGAACAAGCCGAGGCGCGTCTGACCGAACGCATCGGTGCGGCGGAAGCTAAAATTGGCGCGGCCCGCACCAAGGCGCTCGGTGAAGTCGGCGCCATCGCCGAATCGCTGGCGCGCGACATCGCCGACCGCCTCGCGCCAGCGCCGAAGCCCGCGCCGCGCCCGCGCGTTGCCGCCAACGGGGACGTGTTATGATTATCGACGCGACCTTCATCGCCTTTCTCGCCTTTGCGATTTTCTTCGCGCTGATGATCTATCTCAAAGTCCCCGGCATGGTGATGAATGCGCTCGATGCGCGCTCGCAGGCGATCGCCAAGGAATTGCACGACGCGCGCCGCCTGCGCGAAGAGGCCGAAAAGCTGTTGGCCGAATATCAAGCCAAGCACGCCGCCGCCGAAGCCGAGGCGGAGGCCATCGTCGCGCATGCGAAAGAGCAAGCTATCGCCATGGCCGAGGAGACTCGCGCTTCGATGTCCGCCGCGATCCAGCGGCGTGAGCGCCAGGCCGAAGAGCGCATCGCCAATGCCGGGCAGAAAGCCAGCGACGAGGTCCGCGCCGCCGCCGCCGACGCCGCCATCGCCGCGGCCGAGCGTATGATCCGCGAACGCATGAATGACGCCACCCAAAGCGCGCTGGTCAATGAAGGCGTGGGCGAGATGGGGCGGAAGTTCGGCTGAGCGCAATCATAATCATGGCGGGAGGCGGCGATGAAAATCCTTTCCAACGCTCTGGTGATCCTGGTCGCGCTGCTGCATCTCGGCTTTTTGGCGCTGGAGATGTTTCTTTGGAGCGGACCGATCGGTCAGCGGATCTTCGCGATGAGTCCCGAGTTTGCCGGACAATCAGCGGTGCTGGCCGCCAACCAGGGGCTCTATAACGGGTTTCTCGCCGCTGGCTTGCTCTGGGGCGTTATCGCTGGGCGGCGCGATGTGAAGGTGTTTTTCCTCGTCTGCGTGATCATCGCGGGTATTTTCGGCGGGCTGACGGCGAAGATGACGATCCTGTTCACGCAAGGCGCGCCCGGGCTTATCGCCTTGGCGACCGTGCTGCTGACAAAGAAGCGTTAGTGGAGAAACCTCGCCGACGTTCCGTTACCGGCACGCCTTCGCCGCCAGCTCCTTCACCAGTTTCGCCGCCAGCACGGCAGTGACGCCATTGATGTCGCGGGTTGGGTTGTACTCCACTACGTCGGCGCCCAGCAGCGCAACATCGAGGCCGAGCAAGATGCCCACCACGTCGCGCACCGAAAGCCCGCCCGGCTCGTGATGTGAAACGCCGGGCGCATAGGCCGGGTCGAAGCCATCGAGGTCGATGCTTATATAGAGCGCGTTGTCGAACGCAGGCAGCGGCGTGCGGCCGAAATCTTTCATCTCGATCATTTGGGCGCCAAAGCGCTGCGCTTGTTCGCGCTGGTGCTGGTTGAGCGTGCGAATGCCGATTTGCGTTAGCCGCGAGGCGAGCCCCTCCTCCATGATCCGCGCGAACGGTGACGCGTGCGAGCGGCGGTCGCCGCCGAGTTCGTCGTAGAGATCGGGGTGCGCATCGAAATGAAGAACATCCACCGGCCCATGACGCGCCGCGACCGCCTGCAAAATCGGATAGGTGATCGAATGATCGCCGCCGAGCGAGATCGGGACCGCGCCGGCTTTGAGCGATTGCATGATAGCGTCGCGGATGCGCGCATCATCTGAAGGCTCTTCCTGCAAATTCAGATCGCCGCAATCATGGAGGTCAATCTCCACGCCCAATTCCAGCCCGCTCTCGCTGGCGCTGTTGCCGTGTGGGCTGAATAGCGCCTCGCGGATCAAAGCTGGCGCCTTGGCGGGCCCACGCAAGAACGAGGAATGTACGTCTGTCGGCACGCCGATCAAATCGATGCGCCGGCGGGCCTCGCTCATTCCGCGGCGCGCTTGGCGGATTCGTTGTCACCCCGCTTCCAGCGCAATTTCGGCTGGCGTGCGGCGCGGGTTTCATCCAGCCGCCGCGTCGGCGCGAGTTTAGGCGCCGCCTTGAAGAAGGCGCTGTCGCCGCTCTTCGCACGTTCGGAAAGCGCGATCATCACGTCGGCGAAGCGGTCAAGCTCGCGCTTGGGTTCGGTTTCGGTCGGCTCGATCAACATCGCGCCGTGTACGACGAGCGGAAAATACGTGGTGAAGGGGTGATAACCTTCGTCCAGCAATGCTTTTGCCATATCGATAGTCTCGACGCCGTGTGGACGCAGCGTTGAATCGTCCAACAGCGCTTCGTGCATGCAGGGAGCATGCTCGCCTTTTGGCCCGCCGAACGGCGCGTTGAAGTGCGGCTTCAGGCGCGCGAGCAAATAATTGGCGTTCAAGACCGCATCTTCCGCCACTTGCCGCAAACCGTCGCTGCCGTGGCTCATCATGTAAGCGAGCGCACGGGTGAACATGCCCATCTGGCCGTGGAACGCGCACATGCGTCCGAAGGCTTGGGTGCCTTCTGTGTGTTCGCGCAATTCATGGCGTTGGTTTCCTCCCCTGCTTGCGGAGGAGGTGTCAGCGAACATAAGCGAGCTGACGGAGGGGGCGCACGCGGCTCCCCCCTCCGATCGCTTCGCAATCACCTCCCCCGCAAGCGGG
>JANNFH010000333.1:0-9357 GCA_031379565.1 Alphaproteobacteria bacterium | reverse complement strand
GGTCCCGGCGCGGAGGCGGGCGATGTTGGCGCGGTGGCGCCAGAAAATCAAAGCGGCGAGCACGAACGTGAACGCCACCTCGGACCAATTGAACTGCCCAACAATGGCGGCGAGGGGCGCTATGGCGGCCGCGCTCAAGGAAGCGAGCGAGGAGAAGCGGAAAATAGTGGCGATGGCGAGCCAAGTGGCCCCGGCGAGAAAGCCGATTGGCCAGACCCCGGCGAGCAGCACGCCAAAAAATGTCGCGACGCCTTTGCCGCCCTTGAAATCGAGCCACACCGGATAGCAATGGCCGATGAAAGCGGCGCCCCCGGCGACGAGCCCCATCTCAACGCTGTGATGCTCAGGCGCGAAGGCTCGCGCGATCAGCAGCGCCGCGGCGGCCTTGCCGGCGTCCAGCAGCAACGTGGCCAAGGCTATATCCTTGCGCCCGGTGCGCAGGACGTTGGTCGCGCCGATACTGTGCGAGCCGATTTGGCGGATATCGCCCAGGCCAGCCATTTGCGTCAGCACCAGCCCGAACGGAATCGAGCCAAGCAGATAGCCGCCCGCGGCGGCGAGACCGAAACCCAGAATATCCATCGCGGCTTTCTCTAACAGGGGTTGGCGGCGTCGGGGAAGTGGCGATCGGTGGGCGAGACTCAAAGCCCGCGCCAACCTAAGCTTGGCGCCGGAGGTGGAGATGGGCGAAGTTTCTCGGCGCAGGCTCGGGCAATTGGCGGCGGGCGCGGCGTTGGCCGGGTGCGCGCGGGCCCCGGCAGCGGCGATGGCGGCGCCCTTGTCGCGGCGGTTTCCCGGTGATTTCGTTTGGGGCGTTGCCAGTTCGGCGTTCCAGATCGAGGGCTCGCTCGGCGCCGACGGACGCGGGCAGAGCATCTGGGATGTGTTTCCGCGCGACAAGATCGCCGATGGCTCAGACGCGGCGACCGCATGCGATTCTTATCGCCGCTACGAGGAAGATGCCGATCTGATCGCAGGCGCGGGGCTGAAAGCGTATCGCTTTTCGATCGCCTGGCCACGCATTGTTCCGGGCGGCTCGGGCGCATTGAACGAGGCTGGACTCGATTATTATCAGCGGCTGGCCGATGCGCTGCTGGCGCGCGGGGTGACGCCCTACGCGACTTTATTTCATTGGGATTTGCCGCAAGCCTTGCAGGAGCGCGGCGGTTGGCGCTCGCGGGAAACGGCGCAGCATTTTGCCGAGTATGCCGCCCATGTCGGCGAGCGGCTGGGCGACCGGATCAAGCATTTCATCATCTTGAACGAACCCTCAGTGCATGTATTCGCAGGCCACGTACTGGGTATTCATGCGCCGGGCTTGGCCGATGCGGGCCTTGTCGGGCCGGTGACGCATCATCAGAACTTGGCGCAAGGCCTCGCCATCCAGGCCTTGCGCGCGGCGCGCAGAGATCTCGCTATCAGCACGACCTTGGCGGTGACGCCCTCGCGCGCGGCGCCGGGCATGCCGTTCCTGAACCAGTCCGCGGCCGATGGATTTGATGCGGTGTGGAACGGCGCTTTCCTCGATCCGCTGCTGAAAGGGGAATACCCGAAGACCGCGCGGGACTTCGTCGAACCCTTCGTCCAGGCGGGCGACATGGAGATTATCCGCCAGCGGCTGGATTTCGTCGGCGTCAATTTCTACGCGCCGGCGTACCTGCGCTTCGATTTGATGAGCGACGTGCACATCGCGCCCGGCGCTCCGCCGGTTGGCGCGGAACTCGATGCATTCGGCCGCCACGTTGACCCTTCGGCCTTATGGCAATTGCTGGCGCGGGTGCGCGAGGATTACGGCAATCCGCGCGTGATGATCACCGAGAACGGATGCTCCGATGCATTCGGCGACGGGCCGGCGGAACTGGCGGACGAATTCCGCATTTCCTATCTGCGCCGCCACCTCGAAGCGGTGAAAAGCGCCATGGAAGCGGGCAGCGATATTGGCGGCTATTTCCATTGGACGCTGGTGGACAATTGGGAATGGGCCGAAGGCTATCGTTCGAAATTCGGGCTGGTGGCGATGGACCGTGGCAGCGGCGTGCGCACGCCGAAGGCCTCATATGCGTGGATGCGGGCGCTGGCGGAGACGGGCCTGTTGGAAGGCTAGCAGCGCCGCCGACGGCGCCCCGCTCTGGATCGTTTACTCGTTTTCGGGAGGCGCGGACGCGACGTTGAACCAGTCGAAAAAAGTGGCGAGGCGCTCGCGCTGTTTTGGCGGCATATATTCGAAATTGTGCCCCCGGTCGATGATCTCCCAGAAATCCTTGCTCTGCACGGTTTCCAGTTGCCGGCGGATCAAGCGCAACCGCTCCGGCGGCTCATCGCGCATGTCCTTGGCGATGGCGCGGGCGCGCGCTTCCTGGCCGCTCGCAAGATAGAACGCGGCCAATTTCACCTGCGCCTTGCGTACGCCCAAAAGCGCCTTCTCCTGATCGCGCACGAAAGGCGGGCGATCGAGTTCGAGAAACTCAGCGAGGATTTCGGGCTCTGCCGGCGAGGCAAGTTCGTTGGCGAGTTGAGCCAGCGCCGAAATGTCATAGGCCACGGTGTCGGTCACGAAGTTCAAATTCATCTCGAAGCCGACGAGGCCGTAATACTTCATGTGCTTGACCCCATCGAGCGCGGCTTCGTGATTGCCGAGCCGCAACATCGATTCAACCAGGGTTCGGTATTGGTTCAGCACGTTATAAGTGGTGCGAATGTCCTTCGCGTTTAGGGTCGAACGGATGTACGAATTCAGGAACCGGAAGACGAGGTCGACAAGCTGGGCGTCGCCTGCTCTTGTCGCTGCTTCGCCGATATAACGGGTGTCGATGGCGATCAGATAATTGATGTCGCGCATCGAGCCGAGCGCCTCGTTGTAGATGCTCAGATATTGCCGCATCACCTTCCACTCGACCCAGGTCCGGCGCGCTTCAATATCCGTGAGTGATTCAGGGTCCATCGCGACGAAGTCGGGATTTCGGCGGATTTGTGGTCCAATCGAAAACCAGGTTTCGCCCGCTTGGGGCTTTAGTTTCAGATATTCGAGCGTGAGGTCTTTCAGTGCATCGACCGCTTCGCTGGCGATGATTTTGTCCTTGCCCGAAATGGAATTGTTGGCGATGTCGGTCAGTTCTTCGAGCGCGAACAATATCTCGGCCTGTGCGGTGAAGGCGTTGGCGCTGTCGGGCTTGGCGGCGCCGCTGCTCGCCAAGGCGACAGCTTCCTGGCGTATTCGCGCGATGATGTTTCCAGGTTCGAGAAACCAGAACACGTAGCCAAAATACGGCACCATGATCACCAGCCCGCCCGTCGTCATCGACAGCATCGCTGTCAACGTTGCGCCGGGGACGAATTCGGCCTGGAGCGAGGCGGAAAGCCACACGCTGACGACACACGCCACCACGTAATAGGCGGCCACCCAAATGTTCACGCGATCGCGCAAGAACATGCGCGCCACGCCCGTGTAGCGCGCCACCGTCAACTGAACGAGGATGCTGACGACGGTGATGACGATACCAAACACGGCGGCGTTGACCCCGGCCAGCGAGGCAATGGCGTCGCTTAGGCTACGGGGATCGAAAGCGAAATAACGCGTCAGCGGCAGCCCGACGGCGCCGTTCGATGCGCGAGTGGCCGCAAAGTGATCGATGCTGTAAAAGCTCCAGAACACGACCACTGCCGAACAGGCCAGGACGGCTGTTTGCACCGCAAGCAGCCGGAAGGTTTCGCGGCGATCGTTGTTCATGCTGGTTCCATCGCTAGCACCCGGAATCGGAATTGCGTGATCCAATCACGCCATTTGGGGTTCCGGTACAATTGTATAATTCTGCACTCACCTTCACGAAGGGTTGGACTCCTATTGATGACCCATGCGCCAATGAGAGTGGGTGCTGGGGCCGAAGGCCCGCACCTAACACGCTATTTGAGGCGCGGTGGGCAAGCTGAAACGCGATGGGAGGGGAGAGCTAGAGAGAGATCGTGGAAAGCGAACCTCGTGGCCGTGTTACCCGGGCTTGGCGAAGCTGTGTTTGGCGTGCGCGCCGATCCTGGCGCCATGGCGGCGTTCGCAAACTCCGTCCGGGCGTGAGGCCAGCGGGCGGTTTGACCAATGGATGCGCGAAGATCCCCCGCAGCCGAGCACCAAGCGCTTCTTCATCGACCGCGATGATTGGAACGCCCTCGATCGCGATTTGCCGGCGCGCTAGCGCCTAAACGGCAGGCGCGGGTTTGCCCGGATGCGCGCCAGCGCGCTGAGGCAAGGTCGCGATCAGCGCGACGATGACGATCGCCAACACGGCCGAGGCGATCGGGCGGCTGAGATTGAGGCCGCCGTGGTCGAGCGGTTTGTCCAGGAAATCGCCGACTGTAGCGCCGAGCGGGCGGGTGAGAATGAAGGCGGCCCAGAACAGCAGAACGCGCGAGATCTTGGTCCAAAAATAGAGCGCTGCGACAATTGCCAGCGTCGTCAGGAAGATCGCCGCCGCGCCCAAATAACCCACGCCGGCGTCATCGGCCATCCAGTCGCCGAGCGCGGTGCCGAGCGTTTGCGAGAAGGTGATGGCGGTCCAGTAGAACACTTCCACTTTTGGCGTGTTGACCGTATCGACTGAAATCGACCCCTCCGACCAATACCAGAGCGCAAGCACCGCGAGCACGCAGAGCAAGAGAATTGACGATCCGCCGGCATAGCCAGTGCCCAAGGAGCGGTCGGTGAAATCGGCCATCGTAGTGCCGGCGGTGGTGGAGGCGACGATGGTCGCCCAATAGAGCCAGGGATGGAATTTCTTGGCGGCGATCTGGGCGATCACCAGCACGACCAGCAGCGACAGGAAAATCGCGGTGCCGATCAGGTAGCCGAGGTTCATGGTCATGGTGACGGTGTCGCCGCCGGTTTCACCCAGCGTCGTGGCGAAAATTTTGATGATCCAGAATCCGAGCGTGACCGCGGGGACTTTGCTCAGGATGGCGTTGGCGTTCATGTAACTACCATGCAGTTGAATTCAAAAGGTGAAGAGAACCGAAGCGTACCAGGAGGAGCGATCGGTCTCGGCGGCATTTTGGAGGCCGGAGCCGGCCCATCCCAGAAAATGGATGTTTTCGTTGAGATCGTAGGTCGCGCCGAATCCAAGCGTGGTTGAATCGGCGCCGCCTTCGACATCGGCGGTTTGGTGAAAGAGTTCGGCGCCGAGTTGCAGATTGGGCGTCACGTTGCGCGAGAGCGCCCAGCCGGCGACGCAATAATCCTGCGAGTCGCCGCCGCGATTGAGGGCGCAGCCGCCGCCGCCAAAGGTTGACCACGGGCCAAAATGCCTGCCGACCCAGATCGGCAGCAGCAGCGAGGCGTGATCGTCGCTGAGGTCCGAGCCGCTGGGGACGAACACGCGCGGAAACACCGCGACGTCCCAACCGAATGTTTCTTCGTGCAGGAAGCGGTATTTCGCGGCGAGTTCGATATTGCCAACGCCCGAGCTTCGTTGCGCGCCGTTGGGATGATCGAAGCTGAGCGGCAGAGCCGCTGTCAGCTGTAGATCGGGCGCGCCGCCATAATTGAAGTCGATGCCGACATCACCGCTTTCGCCGCCATGCGCGCGCGCGCCGGCGCCGAACAACAAGATTTCGTAATGCTGATAATCGGTGGGCGCCGGATCGTCGGTGAGGAAAGGCGGGCCGGCGAAGGCCGGGGCCGCCGCGGCGACAATAGAAGCGAACGCCGACGCCGCCCAAAAAGCCTTGCTCATGCTCGCCTCTCATTGCGCCGACGATCTGAATGCCGCCGGAGCCTGCGCTCCGGACTATGAGGGGAGCATTAGAGATGTCGTTGTCGTTGGCGCTAAGCTTCAGCTGCCGCGACAATTCACAGGCGCGCCGCCGCCAGCTTGCCATTGCGCTTGGGCGCCGCCGCCGCGGAGGGCGTAGCGACCGTTGGAGTAGTATTCGTCACCCTCGCTGGGGAGCACCATTGAGGGGCCGCCGACAATGGCGATGCGGGCCTGGTTGTTTTCGAAATCGACCGCGAGCTGGGCGCCGCCATCGCATTGATAGAAAACCTGTCCAGTGAGCGGCACGGGATAGGGCGCGGGGCCGGGGCCTGGCGCGGGGCCAGGGCCTGGGCCGGGCTGCGGCGGAAGCGGTTGATAGGAAGCGCACGCCGACAGCGCGATGGTGACGATGCCAAGGACAAATCTACGCATAGGGCGAACTCCTCATCGGCGCGGCCGCGCCAAGGAAAACGTGGTGGCGAAAGCGAAGGCGATGATGGCGGGCACCCAGATCGGCAAATGGCCCATGCCGGGCATGTCCATCGCGGTTGCGAGGTGATCGTCGATGCACCACCAAAGCAGAAACATCCACATCTTTTGCTCTCACTTTGCGGGGAAATAGCCAGCCGCCTTGGCGGCCTTGCCATCAGAGAAAAACAGGTGTTGCGCGAAATCCTTCGCGGACAGGGATTGGATGGCGGCGCCTGTCGTAAAGGTGTGCGCTTGGCGTTGGGCGAGCACGAAATCGTCGATGTCAGTCTCGCAATAATGGCAGCGCAGGATTGATTTGCTTGAATTTGGCGCCGGCACGATGGCGAATTTCGGATGGATGCTGGCCTGCTCAAGCGGATCGTGGGTGATGCAATTGGCGTTGCCGCAGGCGAGGCCCTCGCGCAGCGGATCCTCGTAGTGCACGGATTTCGACGTGGAAAAGCCGTTGGGATAGCGGGTGAGCGATTTCTCTTTCGCAAGGCCCATGATCAACGTGATCAGCGCCATCCGGATCGGCACGCCGTAAGAGGCTTGTTCGAAATAAGAAGCGCGCACGTCGCTGTCGAATTTGCGGTCAAGCTCGCCGACGCGCGGCAAGGGATGCATGACGCTGGTCTTGGAATATTGCGGGCCCTTGAGGAATTCGGCGTCGACGGTGGGGTATTCGCCGTAATTGCGGCCGGGCTCGCGCTCCTTCTGGAGGCGCGTTACGTAGAGCGCATCGATGCGGCTGGTCAGCTTGACATGGATGTCGACGTTTTCGGGGATTAGCGAAAGCTGGTGGGGTTCCTTGGCGGTGACGTAGAGCGCGTCGATATTGCCGCTTTCGCCGGCGTCCGCGGGCGGCTTGGCCATGATGCAGCGGAATTCCTCGCGCAAGCGGCGATCGACGTGCGACGGCAACTCAAGCCCCTTGGCCGGCATCAGCACCAAATTGGCGCCGAAGCGGGCGAGCGCATAGACGAACGAATGGATGGTGCGGCTGCCGCGCAAATCGCCGGCGATGGCGATGTTGAGGCCTTTGAGCGAAGTGTTCTTTTGCTTCAGCGTGAACAGATCGCAGAGGGTTTGGGTTGGATGTTCGTGCCCGCCGTCGCCGCCATTGATGACAGGGACTGGGCAATATTCGGCGGCGAGGCGGGCGGCGCCGTCGCGCGGGTGGCGGATGACGATGAGGTCGGCGTAGTTCGACACCACGCGGACGGTGTCGGCGAGGCTTTCGCCCTTGGCGGTTGAGCTGGTGGCGGGATCGGCGCTGGAAATAACGCGTCCGCCCAGGCGGTTCATGGCGCTTTCAAACGAAAGCCGCGTCCGGGTGCTGGGCTCGAAGAACAGCGTCGCCAGGACCAGGCCGCTGGCGATCTCGGTGCTTTTGCCGATGCGATGGGGAATGGCCGGATCGCCCAGCGTATCGAGGTAGGAGAGCGCCAATTCGAACACGGCGCCGATCTCCTCGTTGCTGAGATCGTTGATCGAAGCGATGTGGCGGGTGGCGCGCATGTCGAAACACAGTGTCTACGACCAAGACTGGCGCGCGGGCTAGCGGTGCGTATGCGAAACGATCAGCGCCGTTAAAGGATGCGGCGAAAACGCCGCAAACATTCCCTGTTGCGGCCCTGGACTCGGTATTGTACTTGGTTTGTTCTAATAAGAACGAAACGCCGGGTTTGGGCCGGAGGGTGTGATGAAGAACAAACAGATCAGGGACGAGGCGTCTTCGCTGAAGCCGGTGGGCGCGATGTTCGCGGCGGTGGTGGCGGGGCTGGGCAGCGGCCAGGCCGCGCGGGCGCAGGAGACGCACGCGCAGGCGCCGCTCGAACCGGCGGCGCAAGGCAATGTCTATTTCGTCGACCCGACCAACCATCCGGGTTTCGAGGAAGATGCGAGCCTGGTGTTTGGCGCCAGAGAGCCGACAGCGGTGCTCGGTGAGGCGCCACAGGCCGAAGAGCAAAGCGAGCTGTTCGAGCTCTAAACGCTCAAGGCTGTGTGAAGATGAGCACGATGGGCAGCGTGAGGAAGGAAAGCGCGGTCGTGGCGGTAATGATCGCCGCCATCAGCTTAGCGTCGCCGCCCATCTCGCGCGACAACGTGTAGGCGGCGGCGGCGGTCGGCGTGGCGCCGAGGCCGGCGGCGACGGCGGCGGCAAGCGGGCTCGCGCCGCACACGCTCACGGCGCTCCACACCAAGGCTGGCGCAATAGCGAGCTTGAGCACAGCGGCGGTGGCCAGTTTTGAAGGCGCGGCGCGCAGTGCGTTGAAATCGAGCCCGGCGCCGACGCAGACCAGCGCCACCGGCATGGCGGCGGGGCCAAGCAAAGCGAGCGCGTCGGTTACTGGCCCGAGACTGCGCAAGCCGGCGAAATTAGCGGCCAGGCCGGCGCCGCAGGCGAGGATCAACGGATTGGCGATGATCTGATCAAACACCGCGCGCCAGCTGGCCGCGGGCGCCGCGCCCCAGCGCGCTAATACGAGCACGGAGATGACATTGATGGTCAGCACCAGCGGGCCGAAGGCGAGGCCGATCAGATCGAGCCCCGCTTGCCCGTAGAGCGATGGCGCAGCGGCGAGCACGACAAAGCCGTTCCAACGCACCGCCCCCTGAAACAGCGAGGTGAACGCTGGACCATCGCCGCGGAAGACGAATCGTAGAGCAAGGGTCGTGAATATGAGCGCAGCGACGCCGAGAAGAACGCCGAACAAGAACGGCCCGGAATCGGCGTTGGCGAAGCCGGCGCGCGAGATCAACGTGTACAGAAACGCCGGATAGAGCACGAAATAACCGAAGCGGTTGACCTGGCCCATGGCTTCGGCGCTGGCGATGCGCTGGGCGCGCACGAAATAGCCGAGCGCAATGAGCAGGAAAGTCGGCGCCAGGGCGGAGAGAATTTCAGTCATGGGGCGCTGGCGCAAAACCCCCTCCCCTTGAGGGGAGGGGGCAGGGGGTGGGGTGAAAAGCGACGCTCGAAATTTGTCCGTGCGTGTCGTGCGCGTTGTGCGTTGCAAAGGCTTCGCAGAGCCATTGTGCGTCGTGTCTCACCCCACCCCCATACCCCCACCCCGCGATGGGGGGGGGCGACGTAGATGCCGCGCCAAAATAGACCCGACGCGCGGCAAGCGCGTCGAGC
>JANNFH010000245.1:0-1860 GCA_031379565.1 Alphaproteobacteria bacterium | reverse complement strand
CGAAGACGGCGAAGAGTTTGTCGCGGTTCCGGCGCTCAATCTCGACGCCACGTTGCTTCACGTGCATCGTTCCGACGAGAAGGGCAACGTGCTGGTGTTCTCACCTGACCTGTTCTTCGACGATTTGATCGCCCGCGCAGCGGCGAAGACTTACGTGACCGCCGAGAAAATCGTGACGACGGCGCAGCTCGAAATGACGACAAACGCGCGCTACAATCCGTTTGAGCGCGCGGTCGTGACCGCGGTCGCGGAAGCGCCGTGCGGCGCCCATCCCACCAGCGCCGCGCCCGATTACGAACTCGACCTGGGGCACTTGAAAACGTACGCTGCATCGGCGGAGACCGAGGCAAGTTGGCGTGACTATCGCGCGCGCTTCATCGATGTCACGCCTGACGCCTATCTGGCCGCAATCGGCGGCGGCGACACGGTGCGGCGCCTACCCAAACCGGTTTATTGAGGACATGGCTGACCCGCGCTTCTCCCTTGCCGAATTGATCATATTTGCGGCCGCCCAAGCCTGGCGGCGCGATGGCGAAGTGCTTGCGACGGGGATCACGCCGCTTCCGCGCCTCGGCGCGAGCCTGGCCAAGACGCTCTACAATCGTGCGCTGCTGATCACCGACGGCGAAAGCTGGTTCGCCGACGACCCTGTTCCGCCCGGTCCCCGCAGCGCTGATCGGCCCGTCGTGATTGAAGGCTGGGCCCCGTATGCGCGCACGTTTGACAATCTGTGGAGCGGCAAGCGCCACGCCATGGTCGCGCCCGTGCAGATGGACCGCTTTGGCCAGACCAATATCAGCGTCATCGGCGATCACGGTAAGCCGAAGGCGGCCCTGCTCGGCGCACGCGGCTTTCCCGGCAATTCGGTGCATCACCCCAATTCGTATTTTTTTCCAGCCCACAACAAGCGGGCTTTGGTGGCTGGCGAAGTCGATTTTGTCTGCTCGGCCGGCTACAATCCGGCGCGCTGGCCGCAAGGCCGCCGGCCGGCCTGGCTGGACCTGCGCCTGATCGTGACCAATCTGTGCGTGATGGATTTCGGCGGTCCGGCCAACGCCATCCGGCTCGTGTCGCTGCATCCGGGCGTCGGGTTCGAAGAGGTGCAGGACAATACGGGCTTCGATTTGCCGCGGCCCGCGGGCGAGATCCCGTTGACACCGGCCCCGCCGGATGAAGCACTAGCGGAACTCACTCGGCTTGACCCAAATGGCGTTCGCGCCACCGTGCTGAAAGGCGATCCCCCGGGCGATCGTCGCGCAGGCTAAGGAGAGCACATGGACGATCTGGTTTCCCCGCGCGCCGCCACGATCGAGTACGAAACCGATGAGCCGGTGACCTACAAAGTCGAGGGCCGCACCGCTTGGGTGATGATGAATCGGCCCAAATACCACAACGTCCAGAACAGCCAAATGACCTATGCGCTGGACGCCGCCTTCGCCCGCGCCATCGACGACGACAATGTCAAAGTCATCGTGCTCGGCGGCGAAGGCAAGAATTTCTCCGCCGGCCACGACATCGGCACGCCGGGGCGCGATGTCGCCAAGAGTTTCGATCGCAAGCTGCTCCTCGCCGATCACGTCAACAAGCCGGCCGCTGAATTTCTCTACACGCGCGAACAGGAAGTTTATCTCGGCATGTGCCGGCGCTGGCGCGACATGCCCAAGCCCAGTATCGCCATGGTGCAAGGCGCGTGCGTCGCGGGCGGCCTGATGCTGGCGTGGGTGTGCGATGTCATCGTGGCCTCCGACGATGCGTTCTTCCAAGATCCGGTGGGCCGCATGATGGGCATTCCCGGCATTGAGTATTCGGCCCACGGCTTTGAGCTGCCACCGCGCATCGCCAAGGAATTCATTCTGTTCG
>JANNFH010000236.1:0-3223 GCA_031379565.1 Alphaproteobacteria bacterium | reverse complement strand
CGGGTGATTTTTATCGGCGACGCCGATGCGCGCATCCGCGAGGATTATCTGCGCATTCTGCGCTTCTTCCGCTTCAACGCCTGGTACGCCAAGGGCCCGCTCGATCCGCACGGCCTCAGCGCCTGCGCCGCGCGGGTCGCGGGCCTCGACGCCCTTTCAGCCGAGCGGGTGTGGAAAGAAGTGAAGAAGCTGCTCGCCGCCCCGAACCCACGTGCGGCATGGGAAGGCATGGACGCGATCGAAGTCCGCGCGCGTGCGTTGCCAGAGCTGACGCGGCATGTCCGGCTCGATGCGCTGATTGGGCTCGAAGGCGATCTGCTGCTGCCGGTGGAGGCGATGACGCGCGTGGCGGCGGCGTTGCCCGACCAAGAGGCGGCGCGCGCACTGTCGCGGCGGCTGAAGCTCTCGAACGAGGAGCGCGACCGCTTGGTCAGCGCGCTGGGCGTGGAGGTGAAACTCAGTTCGTACATGTCGCTGCGCGAAATGCGCCGCGCGCTTTATCTGCTTGGGGCCGAAGTGTTTCGCGACCGGGTCATGCTGATCTGGGCCGAACATGGCGGCAACGCCGCGCAATGGCGCGCGTTGGCGGCGCACGCGCAGATGTGGGTGCGCCCGAGGCTGCCCCTTGACGGCGAAGACGTGATGAAGGCGGGAATAGCGGCAGGGCCGAAGGTCGGCGAAGTGATGCGCGAACTCGAAAGCTGGTGGATCGACGCGGATTTTCCAGATGATCGTCTGGCGGTTATCGAGCGGCTGAAGGCCGTCGTTCAAGGAATGAGTTAACCCCGACAGTCATTCCGGACGCGCGGAGCGCGATCCGGAACCCAGGGGCGACACCCTGCGCTTTACGATCCCCTGGGTTCCGGGTTCACGCTGCGCATGCCCCGGAATGATTGCGGAAACCGAAGCTTCCGCACCCAGTTCCGCGCCGGTTCCTCAAGCCACAGATGCGCAAAGCCCGATACGATGATGCAGACACCGAACACCCCGGCAACCGCGGCGAAGCGTAGCGCGAGGCTCGACGCATCGGTCACGCCGAGTTTTTCAAGCGCGTGGAACCAGACGATGTCGATCGGCAAATGGATCATGTAAAGCGCGTAGCTGGCGGCGCCCAGAAACACGAAACCCTTACCCGCAACCGGCGCATCCAGCTGATGGCGCGAGGTTTCCGCTAACCCATAAAGCAGGCCGGCCAAGCCAAACCAGATCAAGCCTTCCCACAGATTGAGCGTGGACACGGCGATGATCCAAACCGCTGCAGCGAGAGCGATCGGCCATGCCGCCCAAGCCGGCGCCGTATGCGCGCGGCCGAAGGCGTAAAGCGACACGCCGAGCAGGAACGAGGGTAAAATGCGCAGCGCGCCGATCTGCGCTGTCATTTGCGAGAAGTCGCGCCCCACCCAGGGCGCCAGCGCGTGCAAGTTTGACAGCGCCGCGAACGAAGCGAGGCACAGCGCCAGCGCGCCGGCGGCCATAAGTGCTGGCCGCTTTGCTTTCAGCACAAAGGCCGCGATCAGCGGAAACAGCAGATACGCCGCCCATTCCGCGCTGATCGACCAGGAGGGGAAATTCCACCCCACGCTTGGCGTTGCGCCCCAGGCGTGAACCATGAACAGGTGCGCGGGCAGATCGGAGAGCCGGAAGGCGTCCGGATTGCTCTCGCCGACGCCCAAGACCGCAGCCCCCGCGAACAGCACCAGCATCGCCCCGAGCGCGGCCAGGTGCATCGGGTAAACCCGCGCCAGCCGGTTCTTGAGGAAGCCGCCATAGCCGAACCTGCCGCCCTCGAATTCAGTCAGATAGACGTGGGCCAAGATGAAGCCCGAGAGGGTGAAGAAGAGATCGACGCCGAGATACCCGTCCGCGATCAGCCCAAATCGGCCCAGACCGAGCCCGAGATGGTCCTTGAAATGGTACAGAAGCACCCAGAATGCCGCGACAAAACGTAATGAAGTCAGTGGCTTGATGTGCTGCGGATAGGGAAGAGCGGCCATGGCGCTCGCCCCACGCAAGAAAAATGCCGGCGCGCGGACGTCGAGAGGCGTGTTATAACGTTTGTTATAACTTATGTTCCTGAAGCCATGACCGATGAAACCAAAAAACCCCAAGGCGTCTCCGACGCCCGACCGGAAGCCTTCCAGACCGAAGCGCCCGCCAAGCCGGCCGGCCGCACCCTCAAAGTGCGCCGCATCGGCAACTCGCTGGGCGTGGTGCTGCCGAAGGATGTGCTGGCGAAACTGCGCGTCGGCGAAGGCGACAGCCTCAGCGTTTCTGACATGCCGGGCGGCATTGCGCTTAGCCCCTTCAATGATCGGCTCCAGGAGCAGATCGAGGCGGGGCGGCGCGCCATGAAGCGCTATCGCAACGCGCTGCGTGAGCTGGCGAAATGACCGAGCCGGTTTGGCTCGATCTCGAAGCAGTTCTGGTTTTACACGATGAGCAGCTCGCCGAGCACGGCGGGTCCGGCGGCGTGCGGGATTTGGGATTGCTCGACTCGGCGCTCGCGCGTCCGCGCAACGCATGGGGCTACGGCCAAGAGGATTTGATCTTCTTGGCCGCGCTCTATGCCGGCGGGATCATGGGCAATTATCCGTTCGTCGATGGCAACAAGCGCGCCGGGTTCTTGGCTGCTTATGCGTTTCTCTTCGTCAACGGTTTGGAGATCGTGGCCGACGAAGGAGAGGTGGTGGTGCATTGTCTGGCGCTCGCCGCGAGCGAGATCGGCGAAGAGGAGTTCGCGGCGTGGCTGCGCGGAAACGTGCAGCCACGTTAGCGGGCTGAAAACCCCAACAGGACATTCTGTGCTCGGGAAATGTAAGTGAAAATTCGAACAAAGAGCACCGTCGCTATCGCCGCAAGTCCGTCAAGGCCATTTCGCCACTGGCGGCATGCTGGAGAGGATGCTCTCCACGTTGCCGCCGGTTTTCAACCCAAACGTCGTGCCGCGGTCGTAGAGCAGGTTGAACTCGACATAGCGGCCGCGCTGGATCGCTTGTTCCTCGCGGTCCATCTCGCTCCAGCTTTCGTGCATGTGCTTGCGTAGGATTGGAGGATATGCGTCCAGGAAGGCGCGCCCGACATCCTGCGTGAAGGCGAAATCCTTCTCCCAGCTGTCCTCGCCATCGCCGCCGCTATTGTGGTGATCGTAGAAAATTCCACCTACACCGCGCGCCTCGCTCCGGTGCGGCAGCCAGAAATATTCGTCCGCCCATTTCTTGTAGCG
>JANNFH010000221.1:0-3530 GCA_031379565.1 Alphaproteobacteria bacterium | reverse complement strand
GCAACTGCGGTCCATGCCGCCGGCCGCGCCGGCGAAATTGGTCGGGTTGTCGAGGCTCGACGCGCGCTGGGTGATGACCAGCCGCCCGCCCGGCGCCAGCACGCGCGCGATTTCGCGCAAGGCCCGCGCCGGATCGCGCCAGAATTGGAAACTGTTCACCGCGAAAGCGCCATCGAACATCAGATCGCGAAACGGCAAATCGGCGGCGTCCGCCCGCATGGTCACGGCGCGGCCCTGCAGCAGCGCCCGGTGGACGAGGTGCGCGGCCACGTGGACCGCCGCCGCCGAATGATCGATTCCCGCCACGAAGCCGGCGCGCCCCACGCGCTTCAGCGCCGCGCGCATGCCCGCGCCCGGCCCACAGCCGAGCTCCAGCACCACATCGCCCGGCCTGGGATCGAGCGCATCAAGCGCCGCCTTGTTCTGACCACCATTTTTCAGCGCCATCGCCGTCAAGGCGAGCCCGCCAACGAGCCCGCGCGGATCGCCCCACACGCAGCCGAAGCCTTCGCATTCGGGGGTTTCTCTCGCCGCCATTGACGCACGCATGCATGTTTCTCCATAATGACAATTCAATTGTCATTTATGACAAGTGGATTGTCAAATGAAAAAGCAGCCCGAGGCCAGCCCCCAAGCCCTCTTGGAACTCTCGGTGGCGGTCATCGAGTTTTATTTTAGGCTGGAGGCCGCCACTCAGGCCATCGCCGGCTTTGCCAACGCCGGCGGCGAGTGGGGCTGCCTGCGCATGCTGGCCCTGGGCGGCGAGCAAACCGTCCCGGAAATGGCGCGCTCACGCCCGGTGTCGCGCCAACATTGCCAGAACATTATCAACGCACTCCACGAGCAAGCTCTGGTGGAGTTCGTGGAAAACCCGCGCCACCGCACCAGCCATTTGGTCGCCATCACCAAGAAAGGCCGCGCCCGCTACAAGGCGATGACCGAACAATTCCTCGCCGCCGAAGCGGCGTTCTCACCCCATTTCGCTGCCGCCGAGGTCGCCAGCGCCACCGACGTCTTGCGGCGTGCACGCGCGATGCTGGCGATGTAGGATCAAGCTTGGGGACTATTCCATGACAATTCTCCCGCTCTCGGACGCTCCCGCCATCGCCTTTGACGGCGACGGTCAAGACCCCCACGATTATCTGAAATCATTCCGAGATCGGGCGCCCTTGGCGCGCACGCCGATTGGCATCGTGCTGGCGCTGCGGTACCGGCACCTGGAGCTCGTCACCAGCGACGCCACGCGGCAAATGGAAACCGAAACCAAGGTGATGCAAGGCATCACCGAAGGGCCGATCTGGGACATAGCCACCACCGGCATGTTGTTCGCCAACGGCGAGGTGCATCGCCGCCGCCGCGCGCCGGTGTCGCGAACCTTCGCGTTCAAGCTCATGGACGCCATGCGCCCGAAGGCAGCGGCGTTGGCGGCGGAATTGGTCGAGCCGCGCCTCGGCAAGGGCCCGATCGATTTCGTGAACGAGATCGCCGCGCAAATCCCCGCCCGCATCATCGCCGACATCCTGGGCATCCCGCGCAGCGATCTGCCCGTGTTCATGCAATGGATCGCCGACACCGCAGAATCGATCGGCTTCATCGATACCGCGCGCCGCGCCCAGATCGAAAAAAGCCTGGTGGAGTTCAACGCCTATGTCGAAAGCCTGTTCGCCGAGCGCCGGGCGCGCCCGCGCGAGGATTTCATCACCGATTATCTGCGCACGACGAAGGAAGATTCCGAGCTGAGCGAGGCTGAAATCCGCACCCAAGTGCTGGGGCTTATCCTGGCGGGCTCGGACACCACGCGCGGCTCGCTCTGCATGATTCTGGCGCACTTGCTCCGCCGCCCCGAACAATGGCGCGCTTTCTGCGCCGATCCGGACGGATTGAAGAAAGGCGTGGTCGACGAGGGCTTGCGCTTTGAGCCGATCGTGTCGGGCGTGCCGCGCGTGGCCGTGCGCGATCTTGAAATCGACGGCTATCTCGTGCCAGCGGGCACGCCGATCGCGGTGTCGTTCCTGTCGGCGTTGCGAGACCCGGAAGTCTATTCCGACCCCGACCGCTTCGACATAAGACGCACCGATCACCCCCGCTGGCACCCTGTGTTTGGCGGCGGCGCGCATCGCTGTGTCGGGGAAGCCTTGGCGCGCGCGGAGCTCGAGGAAACCCTGGCGACCATCGCACGCCTCGCGCCGAACACCGAATTGGTGGGCGATTTCCCAAAGCTCGCGCCCGGCGCGATCCGGCAAGTGGGCAAGATGCGCGTGGCGTTCGCTCGCTAGCGCTCTGCTAGCGCGGTGTCGAGCATTTCAAGCACGGTTTGCGCGCCGTCCCCATAGGCGTGCGATTTCCAGTCGCCGCCGATGCGGTTGAGCGCCATCACGACTGCGAAACCTTCGGTTTGCGACCACCAGCGCCCATTCACAAAGCGTGTGCGGACATCAGCCGCAGGCACGTCGCCCCCCGCGGGATGGACGAGCCATTGGTAGCCCGTCCATTGGCCCGCACCTTCGAACGTGAGCCAGATATCTTCAGCTTCGGAATAATACACGTCGGCGCCGATAAACCAACGCGCGGCGCGGGCGCGCATCATGTCGCGCGCTTCACGCGCCAAGCGCCGCGCTTCGGCCTCGTCGCGCGCAACAGCGGCTTGCCTGAAAAGTTCGGTCTCGCGCTGCACCGAGGCGGCGAACTCCTCGTTGTCCTGGAAACGGCGCTGGAGCGAGTCGTCATTGAACTCCTCTGGCAGGTTGTTCTGCTCGATGAGGCGGCCGAGGCGCGGGCCGTACGGGCCGACTTGGGCGACGTGCGAAGCTTCGTGCAGCAACACCGCGACCATCATGGCCTCAAGCGGGATCGGGCCGCCGCTGACGCCGCCCGCGCGCCACACGCTGGGGGTCGACATTACGAAATAGGTGACGCCGTCTTCGCCCGCGGTGAACGATGTGACGCCCGCCGGCATTTCATCGCCATCAGGCAACGGGATGGCGCCATTATGGGTCGTTGCGGTCCAGGTCACGCGATAGACGGGGACGTCGGCGGTGAGCGCGTTCGCGCTGGTGAGCACACAGGTCTCGTCAAAGAAGACAGCTCGAAATTGCGGAACGTTCGGGATCTCGCTGATTTCACGGGACGCAAAGCGCCAAGCGGCCAGCGATTGATCGATCCAAGCCCGATCGGCGGCGGATATGACGCAAGCGGTTGGGGACTGCGGCAGCGGCGTGGACGTGGCGCAGGCGGAGAAAAAGAGAGACGCAACGACAGCTAGGCGTTTCCACATGGACGCCAAGCTAGGCCCGGGCAGTGCTTGCCTCAAACACTTTGCGACGAAACCAAAACGGCCGGCGTTCGTAGGCGCCGGCCGTCTCGGTTATTGATTCTGTCGCAGGCTGAACTTACCGCCCGCCCATCACTTGCGCCTTCATCACCGCCGACTGGCGGAAGGCGAGCTTCTTGGACGCTTTGATTTTCACCGGCTCACCGGTTTGCGGGTTGCGGCCCATGCGCGCCTTGCGGGCGCGGATCATGACCATGCC
>JANNFH010000178.1:0-2844 GCA_031379565.1 Alphaproteobacteria bacterium | reverse complement strand
GCGGTGAGCGCGGCAGCGCGCCGTGGCGCGCCTTGCAAGAACGCTTGCGCGCAATCAGCCGCGCCTGCGAGCCGCCGCGCCCGGTTCCCAAGCGCGCGGCGCTCGCACTCGGCGCGGTCAGCGCGCTCGCCGCAGGCGGCGCGCTGCTGATGCGCGTGCACGATTCCAGTCAAAGCCCGAGCATCGCGGCGAGCGAAGCTCGCCTCACGGCCAGCGCCGAGAGCTCTGATGGCCTTGGCGGGCCACTGAATGCGTTCGAGCCCGCGTCCATCCATGCTGAAACCACGCAACTCGGGCCGCTGGCGGCGCCTGTCGGTCCCATTGCGGCGCCGACGCTGCCGCCGCCCTTGGAGAGCGAAATGGCGCCCCCGCTGATCGCGCGCAGCGAGCCGCTGCTGGAGCGTATCGCCGCGCTGGCCCAGCCGCTGCTGCGCTCTGGGCAGTCCGGACCGGAGCGTTAGCGCGCGTCCCGAAAAATGTTACCCGATTTTCGAAGGAGAACGGGTCTACTACAATTGTAGACCCGCTCTATCCCGATGGGATTGCTTCAATCCAATCGGGAACGGGTCTAGGCCCGGCTCCCGATCGGACCACGCATGCGCATCCAATGCAAAATCGCCCAGGCGTGCGCTTCATGACGCACCCGCGTCAGCGCCTCGCTCGGATTCATCCACACCAGGGAATGATCGGGCTCGGTCGGCGCGCCGTCCGACGCCGACAATTCCGCTTCGTAGAATGTCGAGAGTGAATTTCTCGGCTCGCCATTATTGATCCAGAATTGGCCAGCTCGGCCAATCACGCGCGTGGGCCAAACCGTAAGCCCCGCTTCTTCCTCAAACTCGCGCATCAAGGCCGCCGCCTCGTCCTCGGCGGTTTCCACCCCGCCGCCGGGCAAATCGTACTCGAACCCGGATTTGCGCCCGATCTGCACGATCGCCAAGGCGCTCTCCCCGCGTGCGCACAAACCATAGACGCTGATGCGTTCGAGATAGGTGAGGCCAGGCTGGGTCTGACCGAATTGCAGGGCGAAACGGGTCATGGGCGGCGCTATAAACTACCCCAGCTTCGCTGGCGATGGCGACCTAGCGGGGGGTAGCGCCTCAGTCCGAAATGCCGGCGACGACATCCGACCGACCGGAAGCGCTCACAAAGCCGTCAGCCGCACTCTGGCCGCCGGCCTCACGCTTATCGCCGGCAACGGACATTGGGACGATCAATCTTTGGTCTGTGGCGCGTCCAAGACGCCACTCTTCACAGCCATGCTTTCCAGTGCCGCCAGTTCAGGGTCACCACTCGCGCCAATGGCGCTCAAGCGGATGAGCACCAAACCCACCACCGCCGACGCGACGGACCCGCCAATCACACCGATCCGCATCGCCTCGGTGGCCTCACCATCGCCAAACGCCAGCCCGCCGACAAAAAGGCTCATCGTGAAACCCACGCCAGCGATAAATCCTACGCCGATGATGGCGAGCGGCGGCGCAGGCAACACTTTGTGGAGAAACCCCGCCGCAATAAGCGCGACACCCGCAACGCCGAGCGGTTTGCCGACGAAAAGTCCAAGCGCTGTTGCCAGCGTGACCGGATGCATCAGCGCCTCTGCTTCGACCCCGACCACGGGCGCGCCCGCGTTGGCTAACGCGAACAACGGCATGATCAAAAGCAGCACCCAAGGTTTAAGCGCATGCTCCGCCGTTATCACCGGAGAGCGTCCGCGTGCATCGCGCATCGGAATCGTCAAGGCGGCCAACACGCCAGCGATAGTCGCATGGATTCCAGACGCCAGCGTGAATACCCAAAGCACTATCGCGAGCACCCAGTAAGCGGGGAGGCGCCGCTCCCCGAGGCGATTGAGCAGGAGCATAAGGGCGAACGTGAGCGCCATGCCGCCAAGCGCCCAGCCGACGATGTCGGTGGAATAGAAGACAGCAATGATCAGGATCGCTCCCAGATCATCGACAATCGCCAGCGTCAGCAAAAAGAGCCGCAAGCCCAATGGAGCGTGCTTGCCAGCAAGAGACAAAACACCCAGCGCGAATGCTATATCGGTGGCCGCTGGGATTGCCCAACCGCGCGCATACGTCGGGTCAGCACCCTGCACAGTGAATAGGTATACTAACGCTGGAGCCGCCATTCCGCCAAGCGCAGAAGCTATAGGCAGTGCAGCCACGCGCGGGTTCTTGAGAGGCCCCTCGACGGACTCGCGTTTGAGTTCAAGGCCGACATACAAAAAGAAGATCGCCATCAACCCGTCATTGATGCCGTGCGCAACGTCGAACCCCGCGATCGTCGGCGTATGAAGGAGTGCCGCGAAAGCGCCGCCAATTGGGCTGTTGATAATCGCAAACGACAGGGCCGCTGCCGCTGCTAGTAGCGCGCCCGAAGCCCAATCCCGCTCCCACCAGTGTTCGCCATGCAGTGCCATCGCGCGGCAAACTAACGGACCCTCGACCGTCATGCCATGCGACTGATGTCCGCTTTGGGCTGCGAGTTCAACTGATCGACGCAACACGTATCTTGGATCGCCACAATCCCCAGAACGGCAGTCGCGCTCCAATTTGACCGTTCGCGCCCGCGCCCGCCGACCTCACGCTTTTCGCCAAATTGCGTCATTCCTAACAATCGGCTCAACCGCCGTCAGATCACCACGAAATCGGCAGCGGTGAGCAGGAGCCCGGCATCCAGCGTAGCGAATTGGATTTTGGCGCCCGCGCCGTTACCGTCGGCGTCGAAATAAAGCCTGCCGTTGGCGCTGTCGTAGATGATGCGGTCGCTGGCGTCGTGTGCGTTGGCGCCGATGTAAAATTTCCCCGCCACCAACACGCCTAGGGCGCCCAAGCCTGC
>JANNFH010000169.1:0-9488 GCA_031379565.1 Alphaproteobacteria bacterium | reverse complement strand
ATCATGCGCGAAAATGTTGACCGCGAGAGCCGCCTGCATACCGACAAATCTGGTCTCTACACCAAGGTGGGCCGCGAGTTCGCGGCGCATGAAACTGTCGATCACAGCAAGGAAGAATACGTGCGTTACGAGCCGACTGGTCCGGTCCACAACAACGCGTGCGAGTCCTATTTCAGCGTCTTCAAACGTGGCATGAAGGGCGTTTATCAGCACTGCCAAGAGAAGCATTTGCACCGCTACTGCGCGGAATTTGATTTCCGCCACAACACGCGTTCACGCCTCGGCATTGAAGATAAAGAGCGCGCCGACCTCGCAATGGCGGGCGCGGAAGGCAAGCGCCTGACCTATCGAAGAACTAGTGGCCCGCAACAACACGCACGCTGATTTGCGCGCGTGGAAGAAACTGGGGAAGAAAAAATGCCAGCCAAAAAAACCGAAGCGCCGCCGCAAGAAAAGAACCCCGCCGCCGTAGCTCTAGGGCGGCTTGGCGGGCTCAAGGGCGGAAAGGTTCGGGCGAAGTCCCTCAGCGCCAAAAGGCGCTCTGAGATCGCCAAGAAGGCGGCGGCGAAGCGGTGGACTACCAAGGGAGGGAAATGATGTTGACGCACCACGATCTCCGGGTCCGGAAGCCACGATTTCCGGAGAACTCAGCGGGCGCAGATCGGGTGCTGGGAGCATCTGCGGTTTTGGGACACCAGCTAGACGATTTCGAAAACTGCCTGTCATTGTTTGAGTACCTCCAGGCGCATTTGAAGGCATTCAATCGCACAGGCCCACATGACGATGCCGAACTATTCCTGCGTAGCGGTTGGCGCATGGTTGCTGCCAAGCAGGCCACCCTGTCATTATGGCACTTCAAGAAGGCGTTGGATGAGTTCAGGGCGGCGGTAAATGCTGATCCTGCGATCCGCGCGTCCGCTGACACAAAGCGCATCAAAATCGCAATAGAGACTACTTTCAGATCGAAGTTTCCAGACTGGTCAGAAATGAGGGCTGGAGTCGCCCACGCCGCTGAGATGGCGGCGGAATACGATAAGCATGCGGTGGGCCCCGTCGTTTTCGGCGGCATACAAACCGACGCGCCTATCATGGCAGCCGGTTTACTGGGTGACACCTACGCCCTGACTATCGATGGCCGTGAGCGCTCATGCGAAGTCAGCCGCAAAACCTTGGATGCGCTCGTAGTCATTGCGGAGGAATGCCGGCAATCTCTGGAAGCCCCCCAGATTTAGGGCTTGTGGTTCAAAGGTCATCATCGTGCCCGAGGTCACGGGATCGCGCGCGGTCAGCCCGGCGGACGGGTGACGCGCTCACGCAGCGCGGGGTTGAAGCGCAGCTGCGGCGTCTCGGCCGCCGGCAGCGGCGGCAACACAACGTCAAGCCGGTCAGCGGTGTATTCGCCGCTGGCGGGCAGCGCCACGCCGCGCAATTG
Source organism: Alphaproteobacteria bacterium (assembly GCA_031379565.1). Taxonomy (GTDB): domain Bacteria; phylum Pseudomonadota; class Alphaproteobacteria; order Caulobacterales; family Aquidulcibacteraceae; genus Vitreimonas. Next base: position 8,056 of record JANNFH010000169.1, on the reverse strand, counting down.
CGCCACCCATGCCGCGATCTCGGCGCCGCGCGCGGCGTCCTGCAAACGCTGCACGATCTGGGCGGCCGGCCCACTTTGGCGACCGTGGAAATAGGCGTAGCCGGATTGGCGCTGATCGGCTGGCGCCATGATGTCGATCGAAACGCTGAGGCTGTCGGTGTTCAATTGGCGCTGGAGCAATTGGGCTTCGTCGTAATCGGCGCGGTCGCGCACGTGCAGCACGAGGGTGCGCAGCGGCGGCGGCGGGGTTAGCAGGTCGCGCAGCAGCTGCGCGGGATCAAACGCGGGCGCCGCGGGCTCGGCTGCGGGCGCCGCGGGCTCAGTCGCAGGCGCCGCATCCGCTGCTTGGCCGGCTGGGGGATCGCGGGTTTCGGTTTGCGTAGCGGGCGGCGGCTCGGCGGGCGCGTTTGAGCCGGGCTTGTCGTCGTCGGCCGCCTGCTCGACCGATGGCGGATAGATGGTCTCGGTCTCCTGCGCCGGAATGCTTGTCGCTTCGGGCGGCACGATATCGGCCTCACCAAGCGTCTGCTCCAGCTGGATCACACGTTCGCTCAGCCGGTTGCGCTCTTGGATCGCGCGATTGGTGACGGTCGCGGTGTAGCCCGCCAGCGCCACCGTGCCGACGCTGATGAACAATTGCACGGCCAACATCTGGCGTGTGCCGCTGACGAACGATTGAAGCAGGGAGCGGGCCATTTGGATTCAGCCTCCCGCTCGCCCAATGGCGAGCAGACGTTGTGCGGTGAGCAGGGACGACGCGCTGGCTACGCCGATCATGCCGGTGAGCGCCAATTGTAATTCTTCCGGACTGAGCAAGCCCTGATCTGTGGCCGCGAGCGCGCCGCCATAGGCGGCGAGCGTAGCCGCGGTGGCGCCGGAGAGCAGTTTCGGCGATCCCGCCGCCGCTGGCGTCGCCAACATCCCCAGATCGGGCACGCGCCGCGCCGGTTCAGGTTGGCCCGCGCCTTTGATGATACGCGACAGCGCGCCTTCAAGCCGGTCCCATTCGTCACGGCGCCCGCCCAAATCGCAAACCTGCAGCGCATCGAAGGGCAATGGCAATTGCACGTCATCAAGGCGCGCTTGCACGAATTTGTGCGAGTCGAGGCCGCGCGAGGATTCGGCATAGACCCAAGTGGAATTGCGGGCGTTGTGGCTCCACGTCGTCAGCACCGCGCGGGCGCCGTCAAGCTCGCGCTCGATTTCATCGACGAAACGCTGCCCGGCGCGCAATTGCTTGTCCCACCAGATCGACATGCCGTGCGCGACCAGCCGATCCGCGATTGGCCGCACGCGCTCATGATCGACGCGCGAATAGGAAATAAACACATCCGCCATGGCGTCCCTCGCCTCCGGCAAGCCTAGCCTAAGCGAGGTCGAGGAGCGAGCGGATTCGAGCGCGAAGGCGGCGACGGCGCAAGCGCGGTTTTCTCCCCAAACCCGAAAACTCGGACGCCAAGTTTGATTTTTATAGCTTTTCTAGCGGTATCGGCCTCATGTCAGCTCCTGACCCGCGCGTCAGAGCGATTGGGCCGCGGCCATCAGGCGGTCGATCAAGGCATGGAGCGCGACGCGCTCGCGCGCGCCGAGTGAAGATATCAATCGGCGCTCACAGTCGAGCGCAATCGGCGCAATTTTGGTGTGCAAGCTGATTCCCGTGGGTGTCAGCGAGAGCTTTTGCCGTCGTGCGTCGCGGAGGTCCGCCTCTGCGGCAACCCTTCGCGCTTTGATCAACCGGGCCACGGCGCGAGACACCGCCACCTTGTCCATTTCGGTTGCCTCCGCCACCTGGGTCGCGGTGAGCCCCGGCGTGTGCCCGAGCACCGCGATCACGCGCCATTCCGGAATCGTGAGGTTGAAAGCGCGGGCGTAGCGCTGGGCGATGGCGCGGCTGACGCGATTGGAGAGGATAGAAAGCCGATAGGGGAGGAAATCCTCCAGCACCAACGCTTCGGCCCGCGGCTTCTTCCTATCGAAACCAACCGTCTTGCTTAAACCAGCGCTTGCCATCGGTTTCAAATGAAACTATTAACACGGAAACGCAAGGGCAAAGGTGATCGTCATGGCCGACTTGTTCGAAAATCCGATTGGCACGGACGGCTTTGAGTTTGTCGAATTCACCGACATGGGCCCAGAAGTGCTTGGGCGCTTCTTTGAGACATTTGGCTTCACCGCGGTGGCGAAGCACAAATCCAAGAACGTGCTGCGCTATTGCCAGGGCGATATAAATTTCCTGCTCAATTGTGAGCCGGGCGGTCAGCCTGGTGAATTTCGCGCCGTGCATAGCCAGGGCGCCAACGGCATGGCGTTTCGCGTCAAAGATGCGGATGCGGCGTTCGCGGAAGCCGTGCGGCGCGGCGGCGAGCCGATCAGCGTAGATACGTCGTTCAAAGTTCCGGCCATCCAAGGCATCGGCGGGACGCATCTCTATTTCGTCGATCGCGCTGGTGCGGAGGCGATGTACGCCGATTTTGTTCCCTTGCCGGGCGCCGATGAAGCCAAGAACTCGGCCGCCCTGACCTATCTCGATCACCTCACCCACAATCTCTATCGCGGCCACATGAAGAAATGGGCCGATTTCTATGAGCGCATTTTCAATTTTCGCGAGATTCGCTATTTCGATATCGAGGGTAAACAGACAGGCTTGGTGTCGAAAGCGATGACGAGCCCGTGCGGAAAAATCCGCATTCCGCTTAACGAAAGCCGGGACGATCACTCGCAGATCGAGGAATTCCTGCGCGATTATAACGGCGAAGGCATTCAGCACATCGCCTTAGGCACGGACGACATCTATGACAGCGTGGAAGCGCTGCGCGCGCGCGCGGTGGCGTTCCAATCCACGCCCGACACCTATTACGCAGCGCTGGGCGAGCGGGTAAAAGGCCATGAAGAGGATTTCGCGCGGTTGCGGAAGAACGCGATTCTGCTCGATGGCGCGCCGACTGAAGGGCAGGGCCTGCTGTTGCAAATCTTCACCCAGAACGCGATTGGCCCGATCTTCTTTGAGATTATCCAGCGTAAGGGCAATGAAGGCTTCGGCGAAGGCAATTTCAAAGCCCTGTTTGAATCAATCGAGGAAGACCAGGTGCGCCGTGGTGTGCTGAAGGCGAGCGCATGAGGGCGGCGCTTGCCTCACTGTCGCTTCTTGTTCTGCTTGGCTGCGTGAGCGCGCCGGCTCAGCCCCCGCCGCGCTGGTCCTTGGTTGTGCATGGCGGCGCTGGCGTAATGACGCGCGCGGTGATGACGCCGGAGATGGACGCGCAATATCGTGCGGCGCTGCGCCAGGCGCTCGCGGTCGGCGGCGACATTCTCGGCGGCGGCGGCAGTGCGCTCGACGCGGTTGAGGCCACGATCATGCAGCTCGAGGATGACCCCCTGTTCAATGCAGGTCGTGGCGCGGTGTTTACCGCCGATGGCCGCAACGAGCTTGACGCTTCGATTATGGACGGGCGTTCGCGCGCGGCGGGCGCCGTCACAGGCGTCACACGCACGCGCCACCCGATTTCGGCGGCGCGCGCAGTAATGGAGCGATCGCCGCACGTACTGCTCGCAGGGGAGGGCGCCGATGCTTTCGCGGCGGCGCAAGGGCTGGAACAGGTCGAACCGGATTTCTTCTTCACCGAGCGCCGCTGGCGGCAATTGGAAGAGGCGTTGCGGGCGCAGAACTTACCCATGCCGCCAAGGCCGTCGGGCGCACCCGCTCCGGGCGACGCCCGCGCATCTGAGCCGAACGACCACCGTTTCGGCACGGTCGGGGTGGTGGCGTACGATGGGCGCGGCGACATCGCTGCGGGGACTTCCACCGGCGGCCTGACCGCAAAGCGCTGGAACCGCGTCGGCGATTCACCCATCATTGGCGCTGGTACTTATGCGCAGAACGGAATCTGCGGGGTATCCGCCACTGGGGCCGGCGAGTATTTCATCCGCGTCGGCGTGGCCCGCTTGATTTGCGCGCGCATGGAATTGCAGGGAGCGAGCGCGCAAGCGGCGGCCGACGCGGTGATCACGGAAGTTGGCGCGCTCGGCGGCGACGGCGGCGTGATCGTCGTTGACGGGCAAGGCCGCGTGGCCTGGAGCATGAACACCAGCGGCATGTATCGCGCCTCGCTCGAAGGCGGTGGCGAGCCTGTTATTCACATCTTCGCGGACGAGGAATGATCTAATGTCTAAGCCAACCGTGGTTCAGCCTGTCACGCTCCAGGGCATCCACCACGTCGCGTATCGCTGCAAGGATGCGCGCGAGACGGTGGAATTTTACCGCGATGTGCTTGGCATGGATTTCACTATCGCCTTCGCCGAGGATCACGTGCCATCGACGGGCGCATACGATCCCTACATGCATGTTTTTCTCGACGCCGGCGGGGGCAATGTGTTGGCGTTCTTTGAGTTGCCCGAACAGAAGCTGATGGGCCGGGACGAGAATACGCCGCCCTGGGTGCAGCACATCGCCTTCAAAGTCGCCAGCACTGACGATCTCATTGCCGCGAAGGCGCGCGCGCAGGCCAAGGGGCTCGACGTGCTGGGCCCCACCGATCATGGCATTTTCCAATCGATTTATTTCTTCGATCCGAACGGCCACCGCATCGAATTGGCCGCCGACACCGGCACGACGGCGGAGCTGGCGGAATTACGCCGTGTTGCGCCGGCGATGCTGGAAGAATGGAGCCGCACCAAGAAGGCGCCGCAGCATGCCGCCTGGCTGCACGAAAAGGCGCGCGCCAGCCACGCCGGCGCCAAGTCGCGGCTGGGGGAATAAAGTGGCGCTGGTCGAGCCGCTCGCCGCCGATCATGATCCCGAGGTTGCTGAGCTGGCGCGCTTCTTCAACGAGACCCTCGGGTTTCCGCCCAACAGCGTGCTAACGATGCAGCGCCGGCCCGAGATCGCCAAGGCGTTCATTGCGCTCAACAAGGCGGTGATGGCCAATGCCGGGCGGGTGACGTCGGAACAGAAACGGCTAATCGGCTACATCGCCAGCCTCGCCGCCGGCTGCCGCTATTGCCAAGCGCACACCGCGCGCGCCGCTGAGCGTTATGGCGCCAGTGACGCGCGCGTCGCCGAAGTCTGGAATTACGAGCGCAATGATCTGTTCAATCCGGCGGAGAAGGCGGCGCTGGCCTTCGCACAGGCCGCGTCAAGCGTGCCGAATGGCGTGGATGAGAAAATCGCCGCGAACCTGAAAGCGTATTGGAGCGATGGTGAGATCGTCGAAATCCTGGGCGTCGTCGCGCTGTTCGGCTATCTCAACCGCTGGAACGATTCCATGGCGACGTCGATCGAACCGGGCGCGGTGGAGAGCGGCGAAAAGCACCTCGCCGCAATCGGCTGGACGCCGGGAAAGCATAAGGAGGGCGCGTGAGCACGTTGAAGCTCTATGATTATTGGCGCTCCTCGGCGGCCTACAGAGTGCGGATCGGGCTCAATCTCAAGGGCGTCGAGTATGAATCCATCCCGATCAATCTGGTGAAAGCGGAGCAGAGCGGCGCCAGCTATCGCGCGCTCAATCCGCAAGCGCGAATTCCGGCGCTGGAGACGCCGCACGGCATTCTTACCCAATCGCTCTCGATCCTGGTTTGGCTCGATCAAACCTATCGCGAGCCCCCGTTCGTGCCAGCGGACATCTGGACCGGGGCCCAGGTGCGCGCTTTCGCCCTCACCATCGGCTGCGACATTCACCCCCTGAATAATCTTGCCGTGCTTGGCAGGCTCAAAACGCAATTCGGCGCCGAGGAGGCGGCAATCGCGTCCTGGTACGTGCATTGGATCGCGGAGGGTTTCGCCGCGCTCGAAACGCAATTGGCGGCGCGGCCTGAAACCGCGTTCGCCTTCGGCGAGACGCCGAGCTTGGCCGACATCTGCCTTGTGCCGCAAATGGCCAATGCGCGGCGCTTCAAAACTGACCTGGCGCCGTACCCACGCCTAGTCGCCATAGATGAACGCGCCCGCGCTCATCCGGCTTTCATCAAAGGCGCGCCGGAAAACCAGAAGGATGCCGTGAAATCGTGAAACTCGCTTCGTTGAAACACGGAAGGGACGGGCGCCTCGTCGTCGTCTCGGATGACCTCGCCTGGTGCGCGGACGCCGCCACCATCGCGCCCACGCTGCAAGCGGCGCTCGACGATTGGGCGCGCTGCGAGCCGCACCTGCGCGCGCTCAGCGAGGGCGTGAACGTTGGCTCGGTGGTGCGTGAACGCTTTCACGAGCGCGAGGCTGCTTCGCCTTTGCCGCGCGCCTACCAGTGGGCAGACGGGTCAGCCTACGTGAATCACGTCGCGTTGGTGCGCCAGGCGCGGGCTGCGAAAATGCCGGAGAGTTTCTGGACCGATCCGCTGATGTATCAAGGCGGCTCGGATTCGTTTCTCGGCCCGCGCGAGCCGATTCCACTGCAGGACGAAGCTTGGGGCTGCGATCTCGAAGCCGAAATTGCGGTGATTGTCGATGTCGTCGAGATGGGCGTCACACCCGAAGCGGCGCGCGAACGCGTGCGCCTGATCATGCTGGTGAATGATGTCAGCTTGCGCAATCTCATTCCGGCGGAACTGGAGAAGGGCTTCGGCTTCTTCCAATCAAAGCCGTCCTCGGCGTTTTCCCCAGTGGCGGTGACGCCGGATGTACTTGGCGTGGCGTGGCGCGAGGGCAAGCTGCATTTGCCGCTGCATGTATCCCTCAACGGCGCCCCGTTTGGCGCAGCGCATGCGGGGGAGGACATGACTTTCGATTTTGGCCGCCTGATCGCGCACGCGGCGAAGACGCGGCCTTTGTGCGCCGGCACAATTATCGGCTCAGGCACGGTGTCAAACCGCGACGCCAACGAAGGCCCAGGCAAACCGATCAGCGAAGGCGGGCGTGGTTATTCCTGCATCGCCGAACAGCGCATGATTGAGACGATTCAAACCGGCAAGCCGATCACGCCATTCCTGAAACACGGCGACCGAGTCGAGATCGAAATGCGCGACGGCAAGGGGCGCTCCATTTTTGGCCGCATCGATCAGGAAGTGGCGCGCGCCTAAACCGCCGCCGCGCGCGAGCGACGGCCGCCGCGAAGCGCGTATTCTTGCGTGCCGGTCTGATAGATGCGGTCGGTGTCGAGCAGCGCCGAAGTCGCAAATTGAAATGCCGGCTTGAGCGCGGCGTAAATCTGATCGAACGGCCGCGTCGCCATTTCGCGGAACAGGTGCTCGAACGATTCAATCACAAAATAGGTCTGCTGCAGGTCCGAGGTGACGTAATCGGTGCGCATGACGCGCTCGAGGCTGAAGTGCAGCCGGTTGGGCGAGCGGCCCTCGAGCGAAAATACAGTCTCGGCGGGGGACGAGGCGATGCCCGCGCCATAGAGCCGGAATCCCTGCGGCGTATCGACCAAGCCGAATTCCACCGTGTACCAATAGAGCGCCCCTAGCGCGCGCAGATGATTGTAGCGCATCGCTTTCCACACGCCCGCGCCGAGCTTTTGCAGGAAGTCCGCAAGCTTCGGCTGAATCAACATCGGTGCATGCCCGAACACGTCGTGGAACACGTCCGGCTCCATGATGTAATCCATGGTCTCGCGCGAACGGATGAAATTGCCGGCCGGAAAGCGGCGGTTGGCGAGGTGATAGAAGAACACGTGGTCGGGGATGACGCTCGGCACCGGCACGATGGTCCAGCCGGTGGCGCCATGCAGCTGCGCCGACAGCTTGACGATGTCGGGAACACCGCCCGCCATCAAATCTAGCCGCTCAATGCCATCGAGAAACTCCGGCGCCGCGCGGCCTGGCAGCAGGACGTGCTGGCGGGCGCATAATTCGTCCCACATAGCGTGCTCGGCTTCGGTGTAGACGCGCTGGGTGGCTTCGAGCCAATCCTCGCCCACGTGCGCCGGCCGAATCAGTGGCGCGGTGAACACTTCCTCGGCAATTTCCGGGAACAGCTTGTGTGCGGCGGCGTCATCCATGAAGAGAGCCTACCGCAGTTGCGAAGGCACGCAACCCGGCCTGTGCGAGGGCGCTGTCCTCAGGCGTGCGCGAAAATATCGTTCTCGTCCCAGCCGGCGAGGTCGAGCGCGGCGCGGGCGGGGAG
>JANNFH010000152.1:0-1613 GCA_031379565.1 Alphaproteobacteria bacterium | reverse complement strand
CGGGTGGGGCGCGCCGAATAGGATCGCCCGCGCCTGCGGCGCGCCACGCCGCTCGCCGCGGATTTCGACATCCTGCTTCTGCACTAGCGCCATGATCCTGTCGCGCTCTTCCTTGGGCGTGCCCGTGGTCACGCCGCCGTGAAACTGATGGAAAGAACCCTCTGCGTAAAGCAAGTATAGAGGCGTGTCCGGCGTGTCCAGCAAGAGTTTGTACAGATCCAGATTGGCCATGCCGCCGCCGAAATCGTCGTAGCGCGGGTCCATGGCGCCGATCTGGCGCCATTTCCGCACCGAGGTGGCGATGAAATTGCTTTCGTGATTGGCGCCGAAAAACCCGGCCTGGAAGGAGCCGCTGAAGACGGCGATGTCGAACAAACGGTAGCCATCCTTGGGCCAGTCGATGCCGGCCATGAGCGCGGCCTCAACCTCCTCGTTATAGCCAGAATTGACCGCGACCTGCTGCAGTTCGCGGCCCAGATGATAACCGGGCACTGAGACCGCAGCCTCGGGATCAAGTGCGAACGCTTGCAATGTCTGCCGCAAAACGCCCGGCGTCACCATGCGCGCGCCGTCGATCACGATGGCGACGTGATCGGCGCGCGCCTGGTCGGCGCCGAAATTGATCGCATGCACGGGCGTGCGCTGGGTTTCGTGGCGCAGGAAATAGCGCACGCCGGCGCACTGGCGGGTGGCGCGTTCCTCGCCGAGCACTTGATCGGAATGGTTTTCAACCACGATCACTTCGTAGTCTTGCGCGTCGACCCCCTGCTGGTAGGCGCCGCTCAGCGAATACAAAGTGCGCTCGGCCTGATCAGGCATCTTGTAGACGACGACCACGATCGAAAGGCGTGGCTTGCGGGGAATGCCGGTCGCGACGGTCAACACGCGCGATCCCGAAGCGCGCCGTAGAGTGAAGCAAGCTCGGCCGGCAGATCGGCGGTGTTGTCGCGGAAGCGCCTAAGTTCCGAACTGTAGAATTGCTCCGCGCCGAGCGGCTTCAGCCCGATTGCGCCAAGCACTTCATCGAGCTTCGGGCGCAGCACGCCCTCGTCCTCGTCAAAGCACAGCAATGGAAACGCGGACCGGTCATGCAGTGAAAGCAGCCGTTGATTATACGCGCCCCACAATGCGAATGCCTGCGGCTGTTGCATGCTATTGCGCCGCGCGAGCGAGCGCGCCACCGCGACGGGGTGGCGAAAAATCCCGACAAAGCCCAGATCCGGCAGCAAGTCCTGCCACGCCTCGGCCATCAGCAACGCCCTAGGATCCTTGAACCCCCAGCGGGACACATCCTCGTAGCCAGCAACCAACATTTGCGCCTGCTGACGCTCCTCCGGCGTCCAGCGCACGATATCCGCTGGCGGTTTGTTCCAAGCCGCCTCGCGCGCCGCGAGCACCGCTTCGTGAAAGCCGACGAAATCGTCGTTTTCGCGGTTGCCTTTCAGATTGTAGGGATTCCATTCGCTGTGCTTGCCCAGCTCAAGGCCCGCCAATTGCAGCGAGCCGGTCAGAAAGCTGGTGCCGCTCCGGTGCATGCCAACCACCATCACCGGCCCGGTTGCGGATGATGGAGAACGCAACGCCGCCGCACTTTCGGTTGCCGCCCCACTGCT
>JANNFH010000121.1:0-11282 GCA_031379565.1 Alphaproteobacteria bacterium | reverse complement strand
CAGTAACCGCGCGGATGCGGCCTTGCAGCACAACGAGATGTCCGAAGCGTATATCGCCGCGCACCGTGGTCCAACCTGTGGTGAGGCGCGCGGCATGGGCAGAGGAAACGATTTCGATGCAGCCACGCATGAAATTCAAGTGCAGCCGCCTGCCCGCCATGCCATCGACGCCGAGCAGGCCCTGCTGCCCCGCCAACATCGGACCCTGCAGCAGCGGCAATGGTTGCGAAGGCAGGTTCAACGGCCCGTAACGAAGCGACGTCACTTCCACGATCGGCGCCACTGTTATGCCGTGGACGGAATGCACTTCGCCCGTGCCGATGGGCGTCAGCCCCAATTCGGCAGCCAGATCTTGCGACAACACCGACCGATTGGCGCCGGTATCGACAATGAAACGAAACGGGCCCCGGTCGTTGATCATCACCGGAGCGACCATCCGGCCAACCCTATCGGTCGATGTGCGGCCCAACGCCATCTCGATGGGGGTGGGGCCCGCCACTGGCAGATCCTCGGCGGTCAAGCACTCCGCCGCTTCGGCGCTAACTGCTAGCGACGCTGCGATAACAAGTGTCGCCCAGAAACCGGTCAAACAACCCATTGCCGGACGATGCGCGCTTTGCGCCGCAACAGCCAGACGCCGGCCCCTCAATTTCCCGACATCAGGCGCCCCGCTCGACGACCGGCGGCGTGCGTGCGACGATTTGGGATGCCGGCGGCGCGAATATCCCTCACGAGCGAATTCGACGGATTTGAGCTGCCCGCGATTGCCGCGCGCGCCTCCTCCGGGGCCCCGCGCGGCGGAATTGTGGTGCTCCAGGAAATCTTCGGCCTAACCGAACATGTCGCCGAGATGACCAAAGCGTTCGCCGCCGCTGGTTATGACGTCCTGGCCCCCGGCCTGTTCGAGAGGATGGAGGTCGGCTTCCACGCCAACCCCGATGGCGAGGGCATCGCCAAGGGTCTGCGCGCCGTCAGCGCCACCCCGTGGCCACAGGTCGTCGCTGACGTGCAGGCCGCCATCGATGCGTTGCCAAGGCCATGCTACGTCACCGGCTTCTGCTGGGGCGGTGCGGCGGCGTGGCTCGCGGCGGCGCGCTGCACTGGGCTGGCCGCGGCGTCATGCTTCTATGGTCGCATGATCCCCGAACTGTTGGATGACGCGCCCAAGATTCCAGTGATGCTGCATTACGGCGCGCGCGACCCATCCATTCCCCCAGACAACGTCGAACGAGTCAGGGCCGCGGCGCCGGACTCGCCGCTCTATGTCTACGATGCCGGTCACGGTTTTTGCCGTAAGGGCAGCGCCGATTACGACGCGGCGGCGTCAGATCTAGCGATGAGCCGCACCTTGGATTGGTTCGCGCGCTGGCGTTGAGGCGAGAGATAGTGCTAGCACCGCCTGCCCATGCCACAGACCTCCGCCCTGATGAACGTGATGATCGCCGCCGTGCGCAAAGCGGGCCGACCGTTGGCGCGTGATTTCGGCGAAGTGGAAAACCTTCAAGTCTCGCGCAAAGGGCCCGCGGATTTTGTCTCGTCCGCCGATCTCAAGGCCGAGAAAACCTTGTTCGAGGAATTGTCGAAGTCGCGGCCAGGTTATTGCTTCGTGATGGAAGAAAGCGGCCGTGTCGAAGGCACCGATAAGACCAACACCTGGCATATCGACCCGCTCGACGGCACCTCGAATTTTCTGCACGGCATTCCCCATTTCGCGATTTCGGTGGGACTTGAACGCGAGGGCGTTCTGGTCGCGGGCGTGGTCTACAATGTCGTGCGTGACGAATTGTTCTGGGCGGAAAAAGGCCAGGGCGCCTATCTCAACGATCGCCGCTTGCGAGTCGCCGCGCGCGGCGAGATCGGCGATGCGCTGATCGCTACCGGCACGCCGTTCGTGGGCAAGCCCGGTCACGAGAAGTTTCTTGGCGAGGCCGCGCGCGTGATCGCCAAGACCGCCGGCATTCGCCGCTTTGGCGCCGCCGCGCTCGACCTTGCTTACCTCGCCGCCGGGCGCTTCGACGGCTTTTGGGAACGCGATCTCAGTTCCTGGGATGTCGCCGCTGGCGCAGTGCTGGTGCGCGAGGCCGGCGGTTTCGTGAAGGAAATCGACGGCGGCGATTTTCTGAAAACCGGCGCGGTTATCGCCGCCAATGAGCGGCTGCTGGGCCCGCTCACCCAAATGGTGCGTGGCGTATGAACGCCTCGGCTGGCGCACGCGCACGAAAACCCGTCGGGATTTGGGAGATGATGGCGTTTGCGGCGCCGGCGGCGCCGTTGCTGGCGCTGACGCTGCCAACGGTAATTTTCCTGCCACCCTATTTCGTCACCCATCTCGGCCTGCCGCAATGGTTCGTCGCCGCGATCTTCCTCGGTGCGCGGAGTGTCGATCTTATGCTCGACCCTTTGCTGGGATCGCTGCAGGACCGCACTGAAACGCGCTGGGGACGGCGCAAAATCTGGCTCGCCTTGGCTTGCCCGATCCTGATGGCGCTAACCTGGGTTGTGTTCATCGGCCTCGGCCCCGGGATAAGCGGAGGCGCCGCCGCGGGCAGCATTTTCGGGCTCTATTTCGTGTTCGCGGCGATGATGGTGGCGCATCTTGGCTGGGCCGGCGAACTCATCCCAACCTATCACGGCCGCACCCACGTCCTCGGCGCGGTGCAGACCGCGAGCCTGCTGGGCGAGATCATCTTATTGGTGCTGGCCGCTTATGTCGTGCAGGGACTGGGCGGCGCCGATTCCGATGCGGTGACGGCGATGGGATGGACCTTGTTCATCATGCTGCCGCTGACCACGGCGATGGCCGTCTTCGGCGCGCGTGAGAACAAGGTCCCCCCGCAAACCCATTTGGGCCTGCGCGAAGCCATCAAGACCGTGTTGAAGAACAAGTTGGCGCGGCGCGTGCTGGCGCCCGACCTCATGCTCGGCATCGCCCAGGGCATCTCCGGCGGACTTTTCCTGTTCTACTTCCAATTCGTGCTCGGCTTCGTGCAGGAATCGCAGACCTTGGTGGCGATCTATTTCGTCTCAGGCCTGCTGGGCGTGCCGATCTGGTGGGGGCTGGCGCGGCGCTTCGGCAAGGACAAAGCCTTGCAGGCGGCCCTACTCTATTCCGCGGTGACGACCCTATTGCTACTGGTGTTGCCGCGCGGCGCGTTCGCGATCGCGGCCGGCTTCATGGTCATTGGCGGCTTGGCGCAAGGCGGGTGCACCCTGCTGACGCGCTCGCTGATGGCCGACGTGGTCGATGATGACGAATTGACCACCAACTCGCGCCGTTCGGGGATCTATTTCGGCTTGTTGTTGATGACCTCCAAATTGGGGCTCGCTGCCGGGCCGGTAGCTTTCGGCCTGTTGCAATTGGTGGGCTTCGACGCCATGCGCGGCGCGGCCAACACGCCAGGGGCCATGGCTGGCCTCAGCGCGATCTTCATCGGCGCGCCGGTGTTAATGTGCCTGCTGGCGGCGCTATCGCTGCGAAAATATCCGCTCGACGAAAAAGCTCAGGCAGCGCTCGGCGCGGCCATCGATGCACGCCACGCCGCGAACAGCGAAAATACGCGCGGGCCGTCGATCACATAGCGCCGCCACAGGCGGGCCGGTTCGCTGAGCAGCCGGTGCAGCCATTCCAGGCCGAGTGCGCGCATGAAGCGCGGGGCCCGCCGCGACTTGCCTGACAGAAAATCGAGCGCCGCACCGACGCAGAGGCCGACACCGACGCCGTCGCCGCGTTCCGCAATAGCGTACGCAATCATCTCTTGCTGCGGCGCGCCAACGCACAGGAACGTAAAGCGCGTTCGCTGCGCGGCGGCAAAGCTGGCGGCGCGGACAATGGCGGCGGGATCGTCCTTCAATCCCATTGCCGCATCATGCCAGCGGATGTCAGTCAAACCGTAGCGGCGTTCCAACTCGGCGATCGATTGCTTGTCGCCGCCAATTATGGTGACGGACTCATCGGGATCAATGACCTGGTCGAACAGCATGGCGGCCAAATCGGCGCCCGCGGCGCTTGGAAGATATAGCCCCGCGCGCGTCGCTAGGCTTTCCAGGATGCGGCTGTCGTTGAGTGTGAGCCAGGCGCCCTCATAAAGCGCGCGTCGCCCCGGTTCGCGTGACAAGCCGACAATGTGATCGACATTAGGTGTCGCCACATAGGCAAAGCCCGCGCCCAGGCTGGCGCGCGCCGAAATCGTGTCGAGCGCGGCATCGAGATCGAGCGCGGTGAAATCGACGCCAATGAAATTTACCTTGCCCGCCGCGCGGGCCACGCCATTGCGCGCCATTTTCGGTAACCCAAACGGGCGATTAACCGCCCCGTTTGAGCGCGCGATGCAGGAACCGGGCCGGGTGCAGCAGCGCCAGGCAAGCGCTTGAAAGCGCTTGGGGTTCGCCAAACATCTCCGCGGCGATGCGTTCACCCAGCAGCGGCGCGAGGGTCAAGCCGCGCGCGCCGAGCCCGCCCAAAACGTAAACGCCCCCAAGCGCCGGCGGCGCCAAATTAGCATCCGGTTCACCACCCTGCGCGATCGCAGCGTTCTGCTTTAACCAAGCCGGCGCGTCAGGCATCAGCCCCGCGATCGGCGCAAAATCAGGCAGCGCGGCGCGAAGCGAGGCGCGCGAAGTGAGTTCCTCCACGCGAACGCGCGCCGCAAGCTCAGGGGCAAGCCGAGCCATCGCTTCAAGATTGCGCGCGCGCGCAGCGCCATCGCTTGCAAATTCGTCATGGCCCTCCACCCGATCGAAGGTAGCGCCAAACAAGATTCCGTCCGCGAACGGCGTGAGATAGCTGCCGCAAACCGACGCCAGCTCTGGCGGCGCGCCATCAACCGGCCCCCATTCAATCTGGCCGCGCGAAAGCCGGATCGGTAGAAACGACGCCAGATCAAACCCTCCGAGCCGAGCGCCGCACGCCAGCACAACCGCATCGGCCTTGAACAGAGCCCGCCCACCCGATCCCCGCACGAGCCAGCTCTCGCCCGCGCGTTCGATCGCGGTCATCGGCGTATCGAGCATGAGCTCTGCGTGGCGCAGAAACGCTTCGATCGCGGCGCGTGGGCGCAGCAAGCCGGCGCGGCCATGCAGCGCGCCGCCATCGCCGAGCGCGCGAAACCAATCGTGCGGCAGTGGTGAATCGGCGAGCAGATCGCCGAGCGCTTCCGCACCGCCAGCATCGGCGCGTTCAATCACACCGCAGGGCGTGAAGACGCCCTCGCCTAGTCTTGAATAGGTTGCGACCGCCTCGATGTAGGCAGCGCGGAAAAATTCCGCGAGCGCGCCGCCGCGGTCCAAGCGCGGCATCACCAGGCCGATAGGATTGCCGCTTGCGCCGAAGCCCAAGTCCGGCGCGGCGTCGAGCACGATTGTTTCCACATTGCGCCGCGCCAGCGCATGCGCACACGCCGCGCCGGCGATGCCGGCGCCGATAATGGCGACGCGTATGGGGTGGCAGGCGGCGTAGGGATAGTATGGACCGCCGGCGCCCCACCGGCCAGCGCCGCCGCATGCTGATCGAGCGGCGCGTTTGCCGAAGCGGTGTTGCCGGCGGGGACGCCGGCGGTCCACACAGCTTCCAGACGTTGGCGTTTGGCGCCAAAGCCCGGCTTCTTCGCGGTCGCAAACCCCGCTGCTTCGAGGTTGCGCCGCACTTCGCCGGCAACGCTGAAACTGGCGAGGCGCGCGCCAGGCGCGCTCAAGCGCGCCAGCGCGCGCATCAATGAAGCGCTCCACATCTCCGCGTTGCGTGCTGGCGCAAAGCCATCGAGGAAGAACGCATCGAAGGCGCCGCTCAATTCAGAGAGCGCCGCGTCCGCTTCGCCGATGCGGAGTGTCAGCGCAAAGCCATCGTCTGGAAACCACAGCCGCTGTGGCCCATACGCACGCACCGGCCAGCATTCAAGCAAGGCCGCCGCCAGATCGGCGATTTCGGGGAAGCACGCGAGCGCGCGCGCGGCGTCGACTTTTTCCAGCGGGAACGCCTCGACCGAACACATGTGCAAAATCGCATTCGGTTGGCGCGTTCGCTTCCAGGCGCGCCAGACCGCGAGCGCGTTCAGCCCTGTGCCGAAACCAAGTTCGCAAATTGAAAACCGCGGGCGTCCCGCCCATGCCTCGGGCAGCCCGCATCCGGCAAGAAACACCGCATCGGATTCCGCCAAGCCGCCAGCTTGCGAAAAGTACACATCATCGAACGCCGGCGCGCGCGGGACGCCGCTTTCGGTCCAGGCAAGCTCAAGCTTCGGCGGCAAGCGCGGCATGTCGGAACATGCCTCAGAACTTGCCCCGGAAACATGTCATAGCCCAAAAGCAAACGGGGCCCAAAAGCAAAGGCCCAAAAGCAAACGGGCCGCCCTTTCGGGCGGCCCGTCGCTCATAATAGGTTCGAAAACCGATTACGGAGTGGTCGCCGGAGGCGTGGTCGTCGCGCCATCGGCCGGAGCCGTAGCGGCGCCGTCAACTGCCGCCGCGCCGTCAGCCGGTACTTCGGCTGGCATCGCATCCGCCGGCGCCGCTTCTTCAACTGCCGCCGGTTCTTCGACTGCGGTCGTTTGGCCGCAAGCGGCGACGCCGAAGGCGAGAATGGCCGCGACCGAAGCCGCCAAGCCCAATTTGAACTTAGTCATAGGTTACTACCCCTCGTCCCAGCGTCGAGTTCCGCTCAACGCGTAAGCGACTCATAGCCAAGGATTAACCCCAATGGCAAGCGCCCCCGTTCTTTAAGGGTATGCGTTTCCGCATAGCGCAGAGTCAGGGGCGGGGCCTCCGCGCCTCTGGGCTCAGCTTTCGACCGCCGTGGCCAGCGCCTCTTCGAGCTGGGCGAAGCTCGGCTGCATCGTCGATGGCACCGAGCCGCGGCCTATCTCCACGGAAACCTGAGCTGCGTTGCCGTGCAAGTGCGCCACGAGCACATCGCGAATGATTTTGTAGAATTGGGCGTCATGCTCAATCACAGCGAGCAGCCGCGTCGCCATCGGACCGACGATGCCGTAGGCCAGAAACACGCCCAAAAACGTCCCCACCAGCGCCTTGCCGATCATGAGGCCAAGGATTTCCGGCGGTTCGTTGATCGCGCCCATGGTCTTGATGATGCCGAGCACCGCCGCGACGATGCCGAGCGCCGGAAGTCCATCGGCCATGGTTTGCAGCGCCGAAGCCGGGTGCAGGGTTTCGTGGTGGTGCTTTTCAATCTGCTTTTCCATGGCGTCCTCGACCTGGTGAGGGTCGTCGAGGTTCATGGTCATCATGCGCAGCGTGTCGCAGATGAAATCGACCACGAAATGATCTTTGCAGAGTTTTGGATATTTCTGAAAAATCGCGCTTTCGGCGGGCTTTTCGATGTGCTGCTCGAGCGCGACGATGCCCTTGGTCTTCATCAGCTTGGTCAGCTGAAACAATAGCGCCAGCAGATCGCCGTAATCCTTCTTATTCCATTTCGGCCCCGCCATGACTTTACTGAGACCGCCGCCGATGCTCTTCAGGCCATTCATGTCGTTGGCGATGATCATGGCCCCGACCGCGGCGCCAAAGATCATCATGAATTCCATCGGCGCGGCGGCGATGATGACTTCGAAATGGCCGCCGGCGAGAATGAACCCGCCGAACACCATGCCGAACACAACGACGAGGCCGATGATAGGAAACATGCGACCCTGGAACCCACAGCCAAAAAGGGAAGAAAACCCAAGCCCATATGGCCCGCCCGTGCTTAACGCGCCGTTTCGCATGGGCAATTGAAAGCGCCTGAACTCGGGTCTATCGCAGGCATACAGCCCATGACCCTCCCCAATCCGGCCCCAGGCGCCCACAGCGGCCGGCGCTTTTATCTTCTGTTTATGTGTTTGCTCGTGATCGGTGCGGGCAATTCGATGCTGCTGGCGGTGGCGCCGCCCTTGGTGCGGCGGCTGCATCTGGCCGATTCCAGCATTGGCTGGATTTTTTCGCTTTCGGCTTTGCTTTGGGTGTTCGCCAGTCCGATCTGGGGCCGGCTGTCGGACCGGGTTGGCCGCAAGCCGGTCGCCGCCCTCGGCTTGGCCGCTTACGCGGTGTCGATGGGATCGTTCGCGCTGGTTGTGCTGCTTGGCTTGAACAATGTGCTGAGCGGGGCGGCGCTGTTTCTCTGGTTGATGTTGGCGCGGGCGATCTTTGGCGCGTTCGGCTCTGCCGCGAGCCCAGCGGCGCAAGCTTATGTCGCCGACCACACCAGCCCGTTCGAGCGCATGGAGCACTTTGCCGGCCTCACCGCAGCCTTCGCGCTTGGCCAAGCGTTTGGCCCTGCGCTCTGCGCGGCGTTGGCGGCGCAATTGGGCCTGGTGTTCCCGATCGCGATGGTAGCGATGTTGGCGGCGGCGGCTTCGTTTGCGCTCTGGCGCTTCTTGCCCGAGGCCGAGCGGCCAAAAGCCCAGCCGAGTAGTGGAGAATGGCGCGATTCCATCGCGCTGATGCGCGATCGGCGCTTGTCGGCCTATCTGCTCTATGGCTTCGCGCTCTCGCTCGTCGCCGGCGTGACCGTGCAGGTGTTCGGGCTCTTCACTATGGACCGACTCCAGGCGCAGGGCGAAGCTGGGGCCGAACTGATCGCCGCCGGCTTCATGGTCGGCGCGCTGGCGCTGCTGGCGACACAGATGGCGGTGCTGCCGCGCCTCAGAATTGGGCCGCGCGCGCTGATGGCGTGGGGCGCGGGGCTCATCGCAACTGGCATCGCCATCCAGATCATCGCGCCGAGCTTGGGCGCGTTGCTGGTTTCCCAAGCAGTGCAAGGGCTGGGTTTCGGCTTGGCCCGTCCGGGCTTCAGCGGCGGCGCGTCTATCGCCGTCAAGCCCGACGAACAGGGCGCCGCCGCCGGTCTGGTCGTCGCCACTAACGGCGCCGGCTTTGTGTTTTCCCCGCTCATCGGCGGGGTCGCCTATGAGCACCTCGGCATGAACGCGCCGCTTCTCATCACGCTTGCGCTGCTGGCGGCGTTGCTGGCGTTCACGTTGCGCAGCCGCCGCTTGCGCAGCGCCTCCGATTCAAACGGCGCGACGCCAGCCTAGAAATCCTTGCTGATCATCAGCATGAACCCGACCGTGCTTTCCTGGGTTGTCAGCGACACCTCCCCGGCTTGAACCGCCGCTTCGAACGCGGGACGCACCATCATCGTGTCGGTGTCCACCACCCTGCCGTCGATCGTGCGTGAATCGGGATCGATGACGAGGCCGAAGCCCACTCCGAAACCATCATTGCGCTCACCGTTTTCCGTAGGCTCGCCGAAGCCCATGAACCAGCCCAGGCCAAATTCCGAAACCTGCACATCCGATTCCACAGCGACGGCGAAAAACGGCCCACAACCCCTTCGAAAATTCTCCGGCAGCCGGATCAGCGCGAACGGGCCACAGGCCGCGAGCGCGGGGAGAATTTCGCCAATGTCGCCATCGTGGCCAAACACGGTTTGATTGCGCATCAAATAATGGGTCTCGAACATGGCGCGAATGTCGGTGTCTTCAGATTCCGCAATCTGCACGAACACGCCGCCGCCGCCGAGCGGAATAGCCGTGGCGGCCTCGGTCCGCCGACCGCCGAGATTATGGGTGACCGCCAATCCCACCCCAGCAAACAGATCGCGCACGCACAATTGCTTCTTGCAATCGGTGGTCGAGGCGGCGTCGGCTGCACCGGCCGCGGGCGGCGCCTCAGCGACTGGCTCATCTGCCAGCGCTAAACCTGGAAGCGCCGCCAGCGCCAGCGCCAGCGCCGAGTACGCCGCGCCAAGCCTATTCAAACCAAATCGCTTCATCTTCAGCTCTCCACAACTTATAGTTGTATAGAGCCGAGTTTGTCGTTTCGCTAGCGGAAAATTCTCAGCCCCTTGATTAGCCCGCGGCTTCCCGCACCGCGGCCAAAACCTGGTCGGTGGCGCGCCCGCGCACCTCCATGCCGCGGCCGCGCTCGAAGGCGCGGATGGCATCGCGCGTGGCCGGTCCGATGCGCCCATCGGCGCGGCCAGATTGGTGTCCAAGCCGGTTGAGCAGACGTTGCAACTCCCGAACGCCGCTGCGGCCCAGCGCTTTTGGCGCCTCTGGCGGCGGCTCAGGCGAAACGCCGGCGCGCACGCGCACCGCGTCCAGCACTTGGCGCGTTGGGAAACCGTCAGCGGCTTGGCCGTTTTCGGATTGAAACGCGCGCACGGCACGGCGCGTATTGGAACCAAACAAACCGTCAGCCGAGCCGGCGTCGTAGCCGAGCCCATTGAGCAGGGTTTGCAGCTCAAGCGTCTGATCGCGGTTGAGCGAGCCGATATGGGTAGGCCAAGCGCGCACCAGGCCGCCGCGCCCCTCAAACGCGCGCGCCAGCAACGCCACCACCAGCGCGTAACGGTCCGACGCATTATAGCGACGGATCACGGAAAAATTCGGATGCAGCAACAGCGCCGGGCCCTGCGCACCGGCGGGCAAAAACAATTGCGATTGCAGGTTTCGATCGTCGGCCGAGAAGTCGCGGCCATCGATTCGGCGCACGCCGCGCGAAACCCAATCGGCGACGCTGCGCGCCTCGCCATTGGCGAGCGCGAGATCAAAGCCATCGCCAAGCGTGACTTCGTCAAACACCGGCTCGCCGCGCCGCCAGCCGCGGTCCTGGAGATAGTTCGCGATCGAGGCGGCGACATCAGCGCGGCTGTTCCAGATATCGCGGACGCCATCGCCGTCGCCATCTACAGCGGTGGTGAGGTAAACGTCAGGCATGAATTGCGGCTGCCCAAGCGCGCCCGCCCATGAGGAATGCAATTGACTTTGATCGGCCAGGCCGCGTTCGACCATCTCAAACAGCGCCATGAGATAGCCTTCGAACTGCGCCCGGCGGCGGCCCTCGTAGGCAAGCGTCGCCAACGCTGCGGCGGCCTCGTAATTGAGCGCCGCCTCGCCGTAATTGCTTTCGAGGCCCCAGATGCCGAGCACGATGGCGTCATCGACACCGTATTGTTCTTCGACGCGGGCCAGGGTGGCGCCAATCTCGGCCTTTAGCGCCAAGCCCGCGCTGATGCGGTTTTCAGTGACGCGGTTGGTCACATAATCCCAAACCGGGCTGACGAATTCCGGCTGGCGCTGGTCCAGCTCGACGATGCGCTCGTCGGGGGTCAATCCGCTGAGCAGCCGTTCAACCACGGCGCGGTCGCGCCCTTGCTCGATTGCGCGGCGGGCAAAATCGGAGCGCCATTGGTCGAATTCAGGTGTCCCAGAGCTGGCGAAAGCCGGCGGTGTCACCGGCGCCTGCGCCCGCACCGGATTGGGCCCGCAGGCGATGGCGAACATGGC
>JANNFH010000048.1:0-2157 GCA_031379565.1 Alphaproteobacteria bacterium | reverse complement strand
GAAAGGTGTGGTTGGTCAGCCAATCGCGCACGTCCCCGCGCTGACCGATGACGGTAACGCGTTCGACCCAGTCTTCGCGCGACTTTGGCTTATCGGCGCCGACGGCCTGGGCGGCGGCAAAAACGGCGAGCGCGAAACCCGCGGCCGCCAACAAACTCAACAGAACGCGCATGCGTTTATCTCCACACCGCCGACTTGATCAAATTTTGGGGCGGATGGCAAAGCAGAACTGGGCCACGAGATGGCGGAAGCGCTCGGGCACGATGATCAAAACATCGGCGATTGTCACAATGTTGTACCCCGGGCGCTTGGCCACCGACGTGAAAATGCGGTCGAGCGATGGCCATTTGCGGTAATCGAAGGGCGGCGGCGGCGGGGCGAGGAAGGCGCGAGCGTCGTCGACGATGATGCAGTGGTCGTGCGGCGAGGCGAGCACGGTTTCCAGTTCGTCGGTGAGCGGGCAGATGTCGTTGTCGGCGAAGAAACCGGCGCCGGCATGGGCATCGAGCCAAAACAACGCGGGGCCCTTGAGATCGCGCATGATGTTCGGCAACTCGCCGGTGCTGTCGCCGAGCAGATAGGCGACGTTGGCAAGTCCCGCGTTGTTCTTCTTCGCTTGGGCTTGGAATTCAGGGTTGAGCTCGACGGTCCACACGCGCTCAAACGAGCGCGCGGCCCAGCCGAGTGCCGCGCCGTGATAGGTGCCGGTCTCCACGAAGTCGCGCAGATTGCCAGCGCGCGCCAGTTCACGCGCGAGATCGGATAGCGGGGAGAGGTGGATTGAGCCCATGGTGGCGTGACCCGATGGTTATGTGAACTCGTGCGTTGTCATAACGAGGCGCAGCGCAAGACTCTAGTAGCACGCGGCCAGGTCTTCGCTTTTCTCGCCGGCGAGCACGGCGCGATGTTCGGTTTTGGCGCAGGCCACGTCGCGTCGGAATTCGGGGACGGTGAGGAGGCGATCGACCAGGGCGCCGGCGAGTTTGCGGCTGGCCTCTATATCGCTCGGGAAATGAACGCCGCAGACGACGCGGCTTTCGCCGTAATCTTCGGCGCGCAGGAGCAGCTGTTGCGCGCGAGACGGTGCGATCTCGATCAGTACCAAGACCGTCGCCCAGCCGAGGGCTGCGTGGCCGGAGGGATAGGACGTGCCGGTGGTGGGGTTTGCGTCCGGTTTGGGGGCCGCGGCCTGACCGCAGACGCGCGCAAGCGCGAAGCGCTGAAACGGACGCGGGCGGGGAAAGAGTTTCTTCGCTTCGGCGCCGGCGGCGAGCGCGTCGGCCGAGACGCGGTTGAGCAGGCGGATCAAACGCGGCAGGTGGCGGCGATCAAACGTCAGCCCGAACTCCTTCTCGAAACGGTCGTAGACCGAGGCGTCGTCGGCCAGCGCACGCGCCCAACGCGCCGGTGCGGCATGCATCGCCTGCTTCAGCGCAGCGACGTCGGCCAAGTCTTGCGCGCTACCCGGGGCTGGAGGCGGTGACACGATGGAAGCGAGATCGAGCGCACTCGGCGCGAGATAGCCCGCGGGCTCGTCGGCCAGCTCAGCCGGCGAAAGTTTTGCCGCCGCCGCGCCCTCCAGCAAGCGCGCCCTATCGCCGGGGGCGGCGTGGGCGGACGCGAGCGTCAACGCGATTAGGGTGAGCGCGAACCAACTGTTCTTCATAGAATTCCCCGAGGCCAAAGCCTCGATACTCTTTCAGCGCGCGGGGCGATTGCCAAGTGTGCAGACTGGGCTTTTTCGTGCGCAAACACCATGGTTGACTGTGGACCCGCACCCCACGCATCATTGGGCCTATGAGTTCGAACCCGCTTGCCGAGCAGTTGGAGGCCGCCTTTGTCGAGGCGCGGGGGATGGATGTTTCGCTGGGCGAGAAGTTGGATCATGTGGCGAGGGCGGTGCGCTGCTTGAGCGACGCGTTCGCTGACGGCGTCGACCGGCTGGTCGGGCGCTTGCGGGTGGCCGAGGCCGGGGCCGACGCGCCGCATCCGGGCGAGAAGATGCCCGCCTTCACGCTGCCCGACGACAAGGGCGGCATGGTCAGTCTCGACAGCGAGCTTGAGAAGGGTCCGGTCGCGGTGGTGTTCAATCGCGGGCATTGGTGTCCCTATTGCCGTTTGAACACGGTGGCGCTCGCCAGCGCGCAACGGCACTTG
>JANNFH010000032.1:0-5514 GCA_031379565.1 Alphaproteobacteria bacterium | reverse complement strand
CGCCGTGCTTTTCCACACCACCCGCGGCGCCCCCCACCACTCCCCCCCCGCCTCGGTTTGCCAAACCCCTCCCACCACCGTGGGGATCACAACACCCGCGGCGCGCACATCCCCCGCCCCCAGCGCCGCGTCGCTCAGCATCGGCAAAATCTTCACCCGCCCACTGGCGCCGAGGCCCTCGCCGACATAGGCGCCCTGCTGCCCGAGCCCCGCCACCGCGATCTGCACGCCGCTGTCCAAACGTTGTGAGAGCGCCGCTGCCGCAAACGGCAAGTTCTTGTGCTTGGCGCGGCTGCCAAGCAGCAGCACGAAATCTCCGTTGAGCCCGTGCGATTGCAGCGCGCTCATATCCGCCGCCTCGCTCAAAATATGATCGCCGCCATTGTAAATCACGCCGACGCGTCCAGGCTTAGCGCCGTGCCGGATCAAAGCGTCCCGCGAATAATTCGAGACCGTGACAATCTGAAAACCGCGCTGCGTGCAGGCGCGCATCATGGCTTGATGCCAAAGCCGGTAGAAACGGCCGTAGCTTTCGGGCGCCTCGAACACGTGCGCGTCGTGAATCCAAACTATCGAGCGGCGCGCCAACCACGGCGTCGAATTGGCGAAACTGACAATCGTCGCGCCCAAACCAAGCCAGGGCAGCAGCGCCTGCTCGCCGAGCAGATTGGGTGGCCCGCGCACGATGCGTACGCCGGCTTCGCGCGCGCCGATCACACTGACGCCATCGGGCGCGGCAATCGTAATATCTGGCCGCGCCGACGCCGCCCGCTCGGCCAGCTCCGCCAACAACGCCCGCAGCATCTCGCGCCCGACCCGGGCGACGCCGGTCAGCTCTTTGTTGAGGAAGCGGCCGTTGATAAGAAAGCGCATCCGCGCGTCTACCGCGTTTCCGCGATTCGGCGGCGGCGGCTCAAGCCCGATGGGCCAGAATGATAGTCACGTTGAAGACAAAGCAGGCTGCCGACATCAGGAACAGCCACGGAAAATCCTTCGAGGCGCGGCCCCGCCGCGACGCGAGTTCCAGTAGCCCCCCGCCCGTCACCAGGGCAGCCGACGCCGCCAAGATCCAGATCTCGTGGGCATGCATCAGGGCGTGAACCTCGGACGCGGCTTGCGCGAACAAGGTTGCCCCTGCCGCCGCCCCTGAAAGCGCGGTCAGGGTCAGCGCCAATGCCGGCACGCCGCAACAAATCGCGTGCAGACCCATCATCGCGGCGTGCGCCAAGTGCGCCTTCCGGCCGGTTTCCGCTCCTGAGGTGTTATGTTGTAACATAGCGCCACCCTAAACGTGGGCGTCTGGGCCATCAAGGGCCATTCGGCGCGCCGATTGTGGATAAATCGCCATGCGGAACCAGAGGAAGCCGCCTTGCGGCCTAGCTGGAACAGGCGCAAAAGCAGGGTTCCGCAAATTGGCTAGGCCCATGTCCATTCTTGTACTGATCCGCGACATGCTCATCGCTCTGGCGCTCAGCTGGGTCGGCGTGTGTCTCGAAGCGCGCCAGACGCCGCCCTCGGCAACCGATTGCGCTGGCAACGGGGTTAATTGCGCAGCGCCTCAAAACTAGCCGTACACGCGCTTTGTTCGCAGCAAGCAGCCCAATTCAGGCGTTCGCCCTGGAATGGCCAAACTTGTTCGCTTTCCGTTAGAGCCAAGTGCGCATTTCGCACTATGACCCGATAGGAATACAGCCGTGACCACGGGCGCGCCTGAGCACCAAGTGAGAAGGTCCCAGCCGGGCGCCTTGATCGGCGGCTTGTCGATCGCGCTGGGCGTGCTCTGGATCATCGGTTGCGCGGCCATCACGTTTGCGCTTCTAGGGGCTGATGGCGTGATCGGTTTGGCCCCCGTGCAGATGGGCGCGCTCGCCGCTGGCGCGCTGCTGCCGGCGCTGATGGCGTGGTTTTCGGGCGCAGCGGCGCGCGAGGGCGCACGGGCCAGGTCCGAGGCGCAGCGCCTGGCCGACGCCGCCGATCGGTTAATGAACCCTCAGCAAGGCGCCGAAGAAGCAGGCCGCAAACTCGCCATGTCGATGCGCGCGGAAATCGCCACCCTCGATCGGGCGCTGGAGCACACGCTTGAGCGCCTCCGCGAAGTTGAAGGCGTAATCGGCCGGCAGGCCGATACCGTCGATCAAATGGCCGGAATCGCCAAGGAAAGCGCTGGCCACATGATTACCGGGATGGAGCGCGAGCGCGAGGAATTGCTCAAAATCTCTCGCGACTTGAACAGCCAGGCCCAAGCCATCGGCAACTCGATTTCACGCCACACCCAATCCATTGCCGAGTCCGCCCGCCAGGCCGAAGCAGAAGTGCGCGCCGCCGATCAAGCGCTCGACCACCGCTTAACCTCGTTTGGCGCCGCCGCCGCTCTCATAACAGACCGCACCCAGGCGCTTTCGGGCGCCGCCCAGGCCAGCGCCGATTCAGCGCTGCGGCTGGAACATGCCCTGTCGAACGCGCTCGATGTGCTGGCCAAGGCCACACACCTCACCGACGCGGCGCGCCAATCCGCCGAGGCAGCGACGATGGCGGCGAATTCCACGGCCGGCGCCGTGCGCGACACAACTTCACGCGCCATCGATGACGCCAAACGCGCCGCCGACATCATTCGCGGCGAAGCAGCCAACGTCGAGCGGGAAGCGGCGGTGGCGCTGGAGCGCTTGCGTGACGCCGCGGAAGCTGCCCGCTCCGCCGCCATCGGCGCGCGGGTGGCCTTCGAGGAAGAACAACCCCGCCAACGCCCGCGCCAGCGCACGCCCGAGCCGCCGGCCCGACACGCTGAGCCCAATTGGCGCGACGAACCCGATCCGCTCGAGGGCCCGCCGCCGCGTTATCGGCGCGAGCCCGAGGCGTCGCCGCGCCAAGACGAGCCCCTCTTCGGCGAGGCGGTGCAGCACGGCCATGAGCGCCAAGCCATTCCCGGCGGCGACTGGACCTGGCGCGACTTGCTCTCCTCGCTCGACGAGGACGACCCCCAGCCCGCCGCCACCTCGCGCGCGCCGATCTCGACCCGCCGCGCACCGGCGGAGGACGCCGTCGCCCGCCTCACTCACCAGATTACCGAACCGCGCGCACCGGCTTCCTCGCTGCCGATCGCCGAAATGATCGCCCGCGCCGGCATGCGCCTCGACGAAGTGTTCTCCGCTTCGGGCCTTGAGCGCGTGGCGCAGCGTTCGCGCTCTGGCACGCAGGCCCGCCGCCGCGCGGTTAAGGATGCCGCGCCCGACGCCGTGCAGCGCTTGGCCGATTATCTCGGCCACGACGCCAACGCCAACCAAGAGGCGATGCAATTTCTTCGCAACGAGGGCGCGCGCATCGCCGAACTGCTCTCGCGCGGGCGCGCTTCGATGGGTGCAGAGGCTACCCGCGCCTTCCTGCTGATCGATAGCGCCGCCGGTTGAGGCAACAGGCAACAGGGTAGCGTCCTCCGGCAGTATTCCCTTTTTCCGTGTCATCGCTAACGCGTCTGCACCAAATTGGCGCACGCCCGGCGCGGGAAACGCGCTCGCCTAACTGGCACGCGGGTTGCAGCCAGACTCCGTTAACGCCGTCAATTCACGGCAGGCGATGGAGCTTTGCGCCATGAAATTTGAAGATATCGAACGTCAATCGTTCGAACATTTTGGCGAGATCACGGTCTTCCAGGCCGGTCCCGACGAGATTGACCTAGTCGCCAATGACGTCGAACCGGTGGTTCGCGATCACTATGATGCTGGCGAATCCCAAATCATCGACACCGCTGCGCACGATGAGGTGAAGACCGCCTTCTCGTGGGCCGGATTCGCCGGCGGCCTCGCCGCCTTGGTCTGGATCGCCGGCGCCATTGGCGGGCCGCTGTCCTATTACGGCCTCGACGCCGTCATGACGATGGACCCGGCGATGCAAGCTGGCATGATCGCGCTCGCATTCGGGCCCGCCTTGCTGTTCTGGCTCGCCGCCGCCGCGGGCGAAGCGTTGAAAGCACGTCGCCTCGCCGTTGACCTCACCCTCATGGCGCGCGAAGCCCGTTCGCCGACGGAAATCGGCCAGGCCCAAGCGCAGAAGCTCACTTCGACCGTGAAGGCTGAAATCGAAAACTTGAACGACGCCGTCGCCGCCGCGCTCGATCGGCTGGGCGAACTCGAAGCTGTCGCCCAGCGGAACGCCTCGCTGTTCGACAACGCCATCGCCGCCACCCGCGAAAACGCCACATTCATGGCCAGTCACCTCGCCCGCGAACGGGATGCGCTGGTGGAACTCAATGGCGAAATGCGCGGTCAGGCCGAAACCATGGCCCAATCGTTCGGTCGGCAAGTCCGGCTGATGCGCGAAGCATCCAAACTGGTGAAGACGGAAATCTCCGCCGCCGAGGACGCACTCGAAGCCCACCTCTCCTCGTTCGCGGCCTCCGCCAACGTGATGGCCGAGCGCACCTCGTCCTTTCACCACGTCGCGGCCGATGCTACCGCCGCCACCACTTCGCTCAATTCTACGCTAAGCGAAATGCTCGACGGCCTCGGTGAAGCCACGCGTCTGACCGACACAGCGCGTCAATCCAGCGAGCAAGCCGTACTTGCCGCTAACGAGACCGCCAACGCCGTGCGGGAAACCACCCGTCACGCCGTGTTCGAAGCCAAGCGCGCCGCGCAATTTATCCGCGCCGAGACGGTGGCGTTGCAGGACGCCGCCACCGAGACGCTGGAGAAACTGCACGCCGCCGCCAAAGCCGCCCGTGAAGCTTCCGAGGAAAGCCAAGCCGCCGCCGATCGGCACTCCGCTTCGATCGAAAAACGGCTCACCGCGCTCGCTTCAACCGCCGGTGCAATGCGCTCATCGCCCGCGCCGCAGCCTCAAGCGCAACCGCAGCGCCTGGCCGAGCGGAAGCCCGCGCCGGCGCCCGTGGCGGCTTCGCCACTCTATATCGCCGCGGCCAATGCGGTCGCCGCACGCACCGGCACGCATGCCCAAGCCCGCGTTGAAACAGTCGAACCGCGCCAAGCGCGCGGTTTCGCCAACAGCTTCAAGGGCATCGGCGGCTGGGGTAATTTTCTGCCGCAGTCCAAAAACGGCGCCGACTTGCCGAAGGCCGCCAACACCCCGGAAGCAGCCGACGCCTTCGAATTGGTGGACTTTGGTGACCGCAAGAATCCCGACGCCGCGCTGAAGAGCGACGCCATCGATCTCGTCACCATCGCTGGAATCGACCTCGACAACGTGCTGCAACCGAGCGATCTCGATCTTATCGCCCGGCAATCGCGCGATGGGGCGGCAGCTCGCCGCCGCGCCGTGGCCGATGCCGCGCCCGCCGCCGTTAGCCGTATCGCCCGTTATGTCAAGCGCAACAGCGAGGCGCACGTGGTCGCCGCGGAGTTTCGCGCCCGCCCAGACCTCGCCAAGAGCGACAACAAAGGCGAAGGCAAGGACCTGGTCCGCGCCTATTTGTTGATCGACGCGGCCCTCGCCTAAGGCGCCGCCGCCGCAACGCGGGCTTGCGCCTGCGCCGCGGCGTCGGCTGCAAACAAGCCAATACGC
>JANNFH010000483.1:0-6550 GCA_031379565.1 Alphaproteobacteria bacterium | reverse complement strand
GGGCCAGGTGATCGCCGAGTTCGACATCAACCCCGAGCGCTGGTTCTTCGACTGCCATTTCAAGGGCGACCCGGTGATGCCCGGCTGCCTCGGGCTCGACGCCATGTGGCAATTGGTCGGGTTTTTCATGGGCTGGTCAGGCTCTCCTGGGCGCGGACGCGCGCTCGGCGTCGGCGAAGTGCAGCTCCGAGGACAGATCACCCCAGCAACCAAGCTCGTCCGCTATGAGATCGACATGAAACGCGTCATCCGACGCAGCTTGCACATGGGGATTGGCGACGGCGTCGTTTTGGCTGACGGCGTGCCTATCTATAGCGCCAAGGATTTGAAGGTCGGGCTGTTCAGCGCTGAGCAATTGGCCGCACAGATGAAATAGGAGCGCCCATGCGCCGCGTCGTCGTCACCGGAATGGGGATTGTCTCCTCGATCGGCAACAATCAAACCGAGGTGCTGTCCAGTTTGCGCGAGGCCAGGTCCGGCATCCGCGCAGCGCCTGAATATGGCGAGCGCGGCATGCGTTGCCAGGTGCACGGCAAACCGCAGCTGAAGCCTGAAGAAGTCGTCGATAAGCGCGTCATGCGTTTCATGGGCGAAGGCTCGGGCTGGAACTACATCGCCATGCAACAGGCGATCGCCGATGCAGGGCTTGCGCACGAAGAAGTCTCCAATCCGCGCACCGGCATCATTATGGGCTCGGGCGGCCCATCCGCGCACGCGATCGTGGCCGCCGCCGACACCGCGCGCGAAAAGGGCGCCAAGCGCGTGGGGCCGTTCGCGGTGCCGAAAGCGATGAGCTCAACCGCGAGCGCCACGCTGGCGACGCCGTTTGAGATCAAGGGCGTGAATTACTCGATCAGCTCGGCCTGCGCGACCTCTTCGCATTGCATCGGCAATTCCTACGAGCACATCCGCGATGGGCGCCAAGACATCATGTTCGCCGGCGGCAGCGAGGAGCTCGACTGGACCCTTTCAGTGTTGTTTGACGCCATGGGCGCGATGAGCAGCAAGTATAACGACACCCCCGAGCGCGCTTCACGCGCCTTCGACAAGAATCGCGACGGCTTCGTCATCGCCGGCGGCGCCGGCGTTTTGGTGCGGGAAGAGTATCAGCGCGCCAAGAAACGCGGCGCGAAGATTTATGCCGAGCTGGCCGGCTACGGCGCCACCAGCGACGGCCACGACATGGTCGCGCCCTCAGGTGAAGGCGCGCAACGCTGCATGCAAATGGCGATGAAATACCTGGACCGGCCCGTGGATTATCTGAACCCGCACGCCACTTCGACACCGGTGGGCGATTTGAAGGAAATGGAAGCCGTGCGTGCGGTGTGGGGTGACAAGGTTCCTTTGATTTCAGGCACCAAGTCGCTGACCGGGCATTCGCTCGGCGCCGCGGGCGTGCAAGAGGCGATCTATTCAATCTTGATGATGAAGCACAGCTTCGTCTGCGAAAGCGCGCACATTGAAGAACTCGATCCCGCGTTTGAGGGCTTACCCATCGTGCGCCAGCGGGTGGAACGTGAGCTCAATTGCGTGCTGTCGAATAGCTTTGGGTTCGGTGGAACAAACGCCAGCCTTGCGTTCACCAAGCTCGCGGCTTAAGCGCCCTGTGCTTCGGCGTTTTCGAGCGCCCGGATTTCGGCGAGCAGAGCTTCCTCGTTTGCGCTCCGCTTGCCGTCCTCTTTGCTCATTCCGACCGCCCAGGCGATCTCGGCGAGGGTGAGGCGCGCATCTTCTTCGGCTTGGGCGTTGGCCGCTTCGTAATGGGCTTCCAAACGATCACGTATGCCACCCCGGCGGACCTTGGCCACGAAACCGGCCAAACCGCCCTCGAACATGGCGCCAAGTCGCACGCCCGGCGCCGCGTTGGGCGCGTTGAGCCAGGATTGGCGCGCGAGCATGTCTTCCGCTTCGAGCAGCGCCGGCGCGCGGCGGCCCATCAGATGGTTAAGCAACGCCTTCACGAACAGATCGGACCAAGCGGGATCGTTTGCACGGCCATCGCTCTCGGCGTCGAGCGCGAACAACCAACGCGCCTCCGCTTCGGTCACCGCGGTGGCGCCCGAACCGGACGCCGCATAGAGACAGCGACGCACCAATTCGACCTCACCCGCACCGACCGGCTTGCCGGCCAGCAATTTCGCGACGCGCTCACGCACGAACGCGCTCAAATATTCGGGCGCGCTTTCGCTGCGCTCGATGATTTTAACCAGCGTCTCAATTTCGGTTTCGCGAGCGCCTTCGTGGCCGAATCTAGCGACTAGCCAAGACGCGGCGGCCTCATCGACATGGCCCGGGTAAGTTCCTGATTGCAGGACATGGTCGCCGACCGCTTCGACGAAGGCGGCGGCCCAGGCGCTGTCGCTGTTAGCGACCCGCGCCTCCAGCGCAATCAGCGCTTCAACCTCCTGACGCGTGACCACGCCATCCGGAAACACCGTGCGGCGCAATTGCAGCGCCTCATCCGCGCTGATGCTACGGTCGGAGGCCAATTGATCGGTCAACGTCTCAAGGGCGAGATTGCGCATAGGGCGGCTCCAAAAGCAGCACCCGTTCTAGCAAAAGGCGCTTAACTTCGCGCAAAGCCGCACGCTTAAAAATTCGTTGCCAAAGGGCTTCGCGCGGATACCGGCCAAGGCAAGTCCGCCGAATCTTGACCTCGCCGCGCCCGTGGCGCCATCTGGCGGCTAGCAAGCAAAAAGGGGGCCCAAATGGCCGACGAATGGACCTTTCCCAAAGGCGATTTAATGGCCGGCAAGCGCGGGCTCGTCATGGGCGTGGCTAACGATAAATCCATCGCTTGGGGCATCGCCAGCCAGCTTGCCGCTCAAGGCGCGGAGCTGGCCTTCACCTACCAGGGCGAAGCGCTGGAAAAGCGCGTGCGACCGCTGGTGGAATCGATCGGCTCTCAGATCATGCTCGAGTGCGACGCGACCAACGACGCGCAACTCGACGCCGTGTTTGACCGACTCGAAACCGTCTGGGGCAAACTCGACTTCCTCGTCCATTCCATCGCCTTCTCCGACAAAAACGAGCTGAAAGGCTCATTCATCGAAAACACCACACGCGAAAACTTTCTGCGCACCATGGATATTTCGGCGTTCTCGTTCGTCGCCGCCGGCAAGCGCGCGGCGAAATTGATGAAAGGGCGGGGCTCGATGCTGACGCTGACCTATCTTGGCGCCGAGCGGGTGTTGCCGAGCTACAACGTGATGGGCGTGGCCAAGGCCACCTTGGAGGCGTCGATGCGCTACATGGCGCGTGATCTTGGGCCTTCCGGCATTCGCGTCAACGCCATCTCCGCTGGCGCCATGCGCACCTTGGCGATCGCCGGCATTCAGGGCGGACGCGGCTTGATCGCGACGGGCCGCGAATGGAGCTTAATGAAGGAAGATACCTCGATGGAAGGCATTGGCGGTTGCGCGCTGTGGCTACTCTCCGATCTGGGGCGCTCGACCACTGGTGAAGTGATCCACGTCGATGCGGGTTTCCACATCGTCGGGCTACCGGAAGGAACGATGGAGTAGCACGATGATGCCGAGGCGTTGGATCGCCGGCGCGCTTGGCGCCCTGAACGCGTTAAACGGCGCCTTCATGCTCGTCGATGGCGCGCGCTGGTACGATAGCGTGCCGGGCCTGGCGCATACTGGGCCTTATAATCCGCACTTTGCCGCCGACATCGGCGCGGCCTACTTCGTCGCCGGCCTGACGCTCGTCGCCCGAGCGTGGCGCCCTCGCTATTGGCCTGCCGCGATCGCTGGCGCGGCTTTCTTGCTCCTGCATGCGGGGATCCATGTGCTTGACCTGACGATGGGGCGTAGCGGCGCCCCGGCGGTCGATGTCGCTCTCGTCATCCTCCCTGCCCTGATCGCGGCGTGGGCGGCGGCACCCAGCAAGAGGGAAGCGCATAGGTAGGTGAATTGGCGGCTTTGTGCGATTCAGGACGCTTCGTCGGCGCCCAACTGCGCGTCGCGAAGAATCGCCAGCGCTCTCGTCTCATCTTGCGCGCGCGCCATCAGCCGCCAGCCGCTCTCCATCATCGAAGGGTCGAAATCGGCCATCAGCACGTTGAAATCGGGCATGAAGGTTTCGAGCCCCTCGCTGCGCAACAGCGATTGGGCGATGATGCATTCGGGCCGCGAAGCGAAGCGGGCGATGATGACGAGATCGGCCATGGGCGAAGCTAGCGCAGTCGCGCCCGGAAGCGAAGCATGCCAAGCTCCTCCTTTGGGACGGAGCTTGAGCCAGCATGCAGGGAAAGATCGTCGTCATGACGGGGGCCACTTCCGGTCTCGGCGCCGCCGCGGCAGCCACGCTGGCGCGCCAAGGCGCGCGCCTGATCATCGTCGCGCGCGATCCGGTCCGGGCTGAGGCGACGCTTTCAGCGATTCGCAAAGCGGGGCCAAACCAAACACACGGGGCTGTGCTCGGCGACCTTTCGCTGCTGGCCGAAATGAAGCGCGTCGGCGCCAAAATCGCCGTGGCCGAACCGAAGATCGACCTGTTGATCAACAATGCCGGTGCGATTTTCACAAAGCGCGAAGAGACCGCGGACGGGCTGGAGCGCAGCTTCGCCACCAACCACATGGCCTATTTCGTGCTAACGAATGCGTTGCTCCCTTCGTTGAAGGCCGCGCCAGGCGCGCGCATCGTTTCCACCGCCTCTGGCGCCCATTATGCGGGGCGGATCGACTTCGACGATTTGCAGCTCAAACACGGCTATTCCACGTTTGGCGCGTATGGCGCCTCGAAACTCTGCAACATCCTCTTCACGCGCGAACTGGCGCGCCGGCTGACGGGCGCCGGCGTCACCGCCAACTGCCACCATCCAGGCTTCGTCGCCACGCGCTTCGCCGCCAACAACGGCTTGGTGGCGCAGCTGGCCATGGCGATTGGCTCGCCATTTGCGCTTTCGCCGAAAAAGGGCGCACGCACTTTGCTCTATCTCGCGACCTCGCCTGAGGTTGCGCAAAGCAGCGGGCTCTATTTCGACCGCTGCAAGCCGGCGACACCATCAGCCGCCGCGCAGGACGATGCAGTGGCGGCGCGGCTTTGGGCTGTGAGCGAGCAGATTGCCGAATAGCAAAAAAGCCCACCTCCTGCGAGGCGGGCTTTTCGTTTGCTTTGTTGCCTGTCTTACTCGCCAGAGCTTTCGCGCCGCGGGCGATCGCCGCGGTCGCGCCCGCCACCACCTCGGCGGGGGCCGCGGTCACCGCGATCGCCGCCGCCGCGGGGCCCATGATCTTCCGCCTCTTCGCCCATTTCGGCGGAGAGGTCAGCGCCGGTGGCTTGATCGACCACTTTCATGGAGAGCTTGGTCTTGCCGCGATCGTCGAAGCCGAGCAGCTTCACCTTGACGATGTCGCCTTCCTTGACCACATCGCCCGGCTTGTCGACGCGCTCGCGCGCGAGCTGGCTGACGTGGACGAGGCCGTCCTTGGCCCCGAAATAATTCACGAAAGCGCCGAACTCCATCACCTTCACGACCTTGCCTTCGTAGATCTGACCGACTTCAGGTTCGGTGGTGAGTGACTTGATCCATTTCACCGCCGCTTCGATCGAATCGGCGTTGGCGGAAGCCACCTTCACGGTGCCGTCGTCTTCCACATTTACCTTGGCCCCGGTCTTCTCGACGATCTCGCGGATTACCTTGCCGCCCGTGCCGATGACGTCGCGGATTTTGTCGACCGGGATCTTGATCTGAACGATGCGCGGGGCGTTCTTGCCGACTTCGTCGCGCGGGGCGGTCATCGCCTTGGCCATTTCGCCGAGGATGTGCATGCGGCCCGCATGCGCGCGATCAAGCGCGACGCGCATGATCTCTTCGGTGATGCCGGCGATCTTGATGTCCATCTGCAGCGAGGTGATGCCCTTCTCGGTGCCGGCGACCTTGAAATCCATGTCGCCGAGATGGTCTTCGTCGCCGAGGATGTCGGTCAGCACTTCGAAGCCGTAATCCTCCAGGATGAGCCCCATGGCGACGCCGGCGACGGGCGCTGAAATCGGCACGCCCGCATCCATCAGCGCCAGCGACGAGCCGCAAACGGTCGCCATTGACGACGAACCGTTGGACTCGGTGATCTCGGAGACGAGACGCACCGTGTAGGGGAATTGCTCCGCTGTCGGCAGCACGGCTTTCAACGCGCGCCAGGCCAATTTGCCGTGGCCAATTTCACGCCGCCCCGCTCCGCCCATGCGGCCGACCTCGCCGACGCTGTAAGGAGGGAAATTGTAGTGCAGCATGAAGCGCTCTTTGGTGGTGCCGCTGAGCGCATCGATGAATTGTTCGTCTTCGGCGGTGCCGAGCGTGGCGACGACGATGGACTGGGTTTCCCCGCGCGTGAACAAAGCTGAGCCATGCGTGCGCGGCAGGAAACCGACCATGCATTCGATCGGGCGCACCTTATCGACGGCGCGCCCATCGATGCGGCCTTTTTCCTTGACGATGCGCGCGCGGACAATGTCGCTCTCGGCGGCCTTGAAGGCTTCCTTGAACTGGCCGGGATCGACGCCGTCGGGCTTGTCTTCCGACTTGAGGCCGATGGCTGCCTTG
>JANNFH010000462.1:0-7676 GCA_031379565.1 Alphaproteobacteria bacterium | reverse complement strand
GGGGGTAACCAACCCACCCCGCTGACTTGGCAAAAATCGGCCCCCCCCCCGCCCGCGCCGCCCCGCGCCAGGCGGGCGGGCGCGCACGCCGGTGGTCCATACAAAGCAAGCCAGCAAGCAGCTCGCCGCAAGCGCTATAGGGCGCTATGCGCCGCCGCGCGCGCCGCTGGCGCGGGCTTTATCGCCCTCGCCCACACTGCTGACGACCAAGCCGAAACCGTGCTGATGCGCGCCGCCGCGGGCTCATCGTGGCGCGGCCTTGCCGGCATGGCGCCACTGGCGCCGGCGCCGGTTTGGCCGCAGGGACGCGGACTCGTGCTGGCGCGGCCGCTGCTGGGCGCACGCCGCGCCGAGCTTCGCGCGTTCCTGCGTGAGCGCGGCGCGGAATGGATCGAGGATCCCGCCAACGCCAACCGCGCCTTTGAGCGCGTTCGCATCCGTGCGCGCTTGGCCGAGCTTGAGCGCGAGGGTCTTGATCCGATGCGTTTCGTGCATCTGGCCACCAAGCTGCGCCCCCTCGCGGAGGACATCGACGCCGAGGCAGCCACGCTGATCGGGCGCGCCGTCCGTTTCGCCGGGCCTGACGTTTTCATCAAAACCGCCGCTTGGCGTGCAAGCGATCAAGCGCGCCGCCGCGCGCTCGCCGTGCTGATTGCCGCATGCGCCGGCGCCGAGCGTGAGCCAAGCGCAGAGCCGCTCGCCCGTCTGGAGGCCCGCCTTGTGTTGCCCGAGTTTCGCGGCGCCGCTCTCGGCGGCGCGCGGCTGAGGCGCGCGCGCGATGAAATTTGCATCAGCCGCGATCCCGGCGCGGTTACCGGACGTGCCGGCGGCGGCGCGGCGATGGCGGCGCTTAACCTCCCTGTGGGCGTCGAGACGATTTGGGATGGCAGATTGGCGCTGCGCGCGGCGACAACCGGCCTGCGTCTGGCGCCGAGGGCTGGCGAGCCTGTCATTGAACAAGCCGACGAGCCGCTGCCGCTCGCGGCGCAGTCGGGGGCCGTTTCCGCGCAATGGCTGCTGGAGCAACATGTTGTTCACCGTCTTGGCCGGCCTTAAGCGTTGAATCACAGCCCCGTTCACCCCGCCTTGACCTCGCCGGCCTATAGAGGGGTGTTCAGGGGCGGGCGCGGTCCCTATCTTGCTGATTAAGCCGTTTCCGTTGTTCCGCCGGGACGAAACGGAGACCAGAAGGTCGGTTCATGCCCATCCGTTCATTGCTCATCTGGGGCGTCATCGCCCTCGTTCTCGTGGTGTTGTTCGCGGCCCTGCAAGGCCCAAGCGCTACACGTGGCGCGCAGGAAGTGCCGTATTCGCGCCTGCTCGACCGGGTTGAGGCCGGCGAAGTTCAAAGCATCACCACCCAGGGCGACACCATTCTGGGCCGCACCAAAGCGGGCCAGGATTTCGTCACCTATCTGCCGGCCGGCACGATGGCGACAATTGTCGATCGGGCCGATCGCGCCAACGTTGAAGTGAAGACTGAGCGGCCGCAGCGCGGCCCATCGATCGGCGACATTCTGCTCGGGGTGCTGCCGATGCTGCTGCTGATCGGCGCCTGGTTTTTCTTCATGCGCCAGATGCAGGCCGGCGGGCGCGGGGCCATGGGCTTTGGCCGCTCCAAAGCCAAGCTCCTCACCGAAGCCAAGGGCCGCATCACCTTCGAGGACGTCGCCGGCGTCGATGAAGCCAAGGACGAATTGGCTGAGATCGTCGAATTCCTGAAAGACCCCGGCAAGTTCCAGCGCCTGGGCGGCAAGATTCCCAAAGGCGCGCTGCTGATCGGCCCGCCCGGCACCGGCAAGACGCTGCTCGCCCGCGCCATCGCCGGGGAAGCCAACGTGCCGTTCTTCACCATTTCTGGGTCGGACTTCGTCGAAATGTTCGTCGGCGTCGGCGCCAGCCGTGTGCGCGACATGTTCGAGCAGGCCAAGAAGAACGCGCCCTGCATCATCTTCATCGATGAAATCGATGCGGTCGGGCGCCATCGCGGCGCCGGCCTGGGCGGCGGCAACGACGAGCGCGAACAGACGCTCAACCAATTGCTGGTCGAAATGGACGGGTTCGAGGCTAATGAAGGCATCATCCTGATCGCCGCCACCAACCGCCCTGACGTGCTCGATCCGGCGCTGCTGCGCCCCGGCCGCTTTGACCGTCAGGTCGTGGTGCCTAACCCGGACGTGGGCGGACGCGAGAAAATTCTCCGCGTCCACACCCGCAATGTGCCGGTCGCGCAAGGCGTCGACCTCAAGACCATCGCCCGCGGCACGCCTGGTTTCTCGGGCGCCGACCTCGCCAACCTTGTCAACGAAGCCGCTTTGCTCGCCGCGCGGCGCGGCAAGCGCGTCGTGACTAACAAGGAATTCGAAGACGCCAAGGACAAAGTCATGATGGGCGCCGAGCGGCGCTCCATGGTGATGAGCGAAAAGGAAAAGGAACTCACCGCCTGGCACGAAGCGGGCCACGCTATCGTCGCGCTCAACGTGCCCGAATCCGATCCGGTGCACAAAGCCACCATCATCCCGCGTGGGCGGGCGCTCGGCATGGTGATGCAATTGCCGGAAGGCGATCGCTATTCGATGAATTTCACCCAGATGACCTCGCGCCTCGCCATCATGATGGGCGGGCGCGTGGCCGAGGAATTGAAATTCGGCAAGGACAAAGTCACATCCGGCGCTTCGTCCGATATCAGCGCCGCCACCGCGCTGGCGCGCAACATGGTGACCCGTTGGGGCTATTCGGAAGTGCTGGGTCTGGTCGCCTACGGCGAGGGCAATGACGAAGTGTTTCTCGGCATGCAGATGGGCCGCCAGCAGCACATTTCCGGCGACACCGCCAAGAAGATCGACGCGGAAGTGAAACGCTTGGTGGAGGAAGGCTACAACGATGCCAAACGCATCCTCACCGAAAAGGCCGAGGACCACCGCCGCGTTTCCGAGGCTTTGCTAGAATACGAATCGCTGAGCGGTGAGGAAATCGCCGCCGTGCTGCGCGGCGAAAAACTCAACCGTCCGGACGATCAGCCCTCCACGCCGACGCCGCCGTCCCCGGCGCTGCCGGTGACGGATGAAGATGAAGCGCCCGGCGCGGCGCCGGCTGCGCCGTGGGGCGGGGCTGCGCCGCAGGGGGCATAGGGCCGCTCGTAGAACTGGATGCGACATGCTGGGATCAGCCACTATTACAGCCCTCGTCGGGACCGCAAAACCCGACGCAGCCAAGGCGTTCTACAGCGATACGCTGGGGCTCAGCTTCATCGCCGACGACACCTTCGCCATGATTTTCGAGGGCAAGAACGCGCGCGTGCGCGTGTCGCGGGTGCCGGCGGTGGCGCCCGCGGCCTACGCTGTGCTGGCCTTCACCGTGGCCGACATCGAAAAAGCCGTGGATGGCCTCACCGCCAAGGGCGTCGTGTTCGCGCGCTACGGCTTCTTCGTGCAGGACGCGCGCGGCGTGTGGGCGGCGCCAGACGGGACCAGAGTGGCCTGGTTCCACGATCCCGACCTCAACTTGCTTTCATTGGTCCAGAACGTGTGACGCGGAGGGCCCTTGGCGGCCCGCGTCGGATCGGTTAGAGCCGGACATCAGGGTTTCGAATCTCCAGGAAAAACATGGCCGCGATCATTGCCATCGGCGTCTTCCTTGTCGCGATCATCGTGCTCAATTGGGTCGAGTTCGGGCGACCCGATTAAGGCTCGATCGGCTCGCCGTTCGCCTCCGCGGGCGCGCCCATCAATAGGGCGGTCAAACTGATCAGACCTGATAGCGTCACCGGCTCACTGACAAAACCGTCGAGGCCCGCTTCGGCGGCGTCCTCGCGCCAAAGATCGCCGTGGCAAGCGCCGAGCGCGATGATCGGCGCGGCGCTCAGCCCGCCAGGTAGGGCGCGGATGCGGCGGACCCAGAAACCGGTTTCTGCGGCGGCCTCCAGCAAAATGAGATCGAAGGCGCGCCCGCCGACGCTGGCGGCGGCTTCCGCCGAACTGCCGGCCAGGAAAACGCGAAAGCCGAACGCTGAGGCCACCCGCGTCGCCATCGCCGCCAGTGCGGGCGAGGGGATCGCCACCAGCGCATCGCGCCGGCTTGGGCGGGCTATCGGAGTAGCGACCGTAAACGAAGCGGCGCTGTGCAGCGCCTGCACCGGTTCGTCGTCGTCGCTGTTTCCCTGCCCCACGATCCCCGCCCCGCAGCCAGTCAGGGCATAGCAATCTTTAGTTACAACTTCATCATTATACACGCATAAGACGAGTTAAGCCTCGCCTTCACCCGTGTCTGGCCGCCGCCCGAGCGTAGCCTGCGCCACTGATCAGCGCGAGGCCGACCGCCAGCCAGAACAGTGCGTGGGCGGCCCAGTCCAATCCGATCACCATCCGCGGCGCACTAAACAAAAGCGCTGTGGTTTGGCCGGCGAGGAAGGTCGCCACCGCCGCCATCTCCGCCGCCGCCTTCCACTTGCCGAGCTGGCCCACCGGCAGCGCACGTCCTGAATTGGAAATGCCTTCACGCAGGCCGGCCACGGCGATCTCGCGCCCGAGCAAAATCACCGCCGCCGCCACCAAGTCGAACGGCAACGCCGCATACGCCAGCGCTACCAACGCGCAGGTCAGCAGCACTTTGTCGGCGCAATGATCGAGCGCCGCGCCCATCGGGGTCACCGCATCGAGCTTGCGGGCGAGCCACCCATCGACCCAATCGGTCAGCGCCGCCAGCACGAACAGCCCCGTCGTCAGCGCGTAGATAAAGCCGGCGAGCAGGCGGTCGGAATAGAGCACGCTCGCCGCCCAGAGGATGAGCCCGGCGATTATCGGCGCCATGGCCATGCGGAACAACGTTAGCAGCATGGGCAAGTTCATGTTCCCGCACCAACCCCAACTCCGTCATTCCGGGGCGCCGCGTCAGCGGCGAACCCGGAACCCAGGGGCAAGCGGCGCGCCTGCCGCCCCTGGGTTCCGGATCGCGCTCCGCGTGTCCGGAATGACGGGGCTATCTGATTTTCGCTCACGAAATCCGGCTCATCGTTTGTTGTCATGGAAAAAATCATAAATGCGCCGCGCCAATTCGTAGCTGACGCCTTCGACACCCTCAAGTTCCGCCAGCGCCGCCTGCGATACCCCGCGCGCCGAACCAAAGCGACCCAGCAAAGCGCGCTTGCGCGCTGGCCCGACGCCGTCAATTTCGTCGAGCGGATTGCTCGTCAACCCGGCCTTGCGCTTGAGGCGATGGCCGCCAATGGCGAAGCGATGGGCCTCGTCGCGCAGGCGCTGCAAATAATACAGCACCGGGCTCTTTTCATCGAGCCGGAACGGCGCTCGCCCCGCCACAAAGAAGCGTTCGCGCCCGGCATCGCGATCAACACCCTTGGCGATCGCGGCGATGGCGATGCGGTTTTTCAGGCCCAGCTCCTCGAGCGCGCCGAGCGCCGCCTGCAATTGGCCTTCGCCGCCATCGATCAAAACCAGGTCCGGCCAGGCAGCGAATTTGGATTCTACCGGCTCGTTGTCGCGCTCCTTGGAAAAATCGACGCCGCCATCGGCGATTTGCGCACCCCCTCCCCCTTGCGGGGAGGGGGCTGGGGGGTGAGGGGCGTGCAGAAACGACGACGCCTGCGTGTCGGCCCGCCTCTCATCCGGCCGCTCCGCGGCCATCTTCTCCGCAAGGGAGAAGGTCACTCCTTCTTCCCGCTCCGCCAGCATCCGTGCGAACCGGCGTTTGATCATCGCCCGCATCATCGCGAAATCGTCGCCGTTGAATTCGTCCGCCTTCATGTTGAACTTGCGGTACTGGCTTTTCACAAAGCCGTCGGACCCGGTGACGATCATCGCCCCCAGCGCGTTCGCGCCCTGGATGTGCGAATTGTCGTAGACCTCGATGCGCTCGGGCCGTTGCGGCAATCCAAACACCTCCGCGACGCCGTCAAGCAATTTCGCCACGCTGCCGGCCTCCGCCATGCGCCGCCCGAGTGCTTCGCGCGCATTGAGCAAGGCCGCATCGACGATTTCCTTCTTCTCGCCGCGCTCAGGGTTGCGGATTTCTACTTTGCGTTCGGCCCGGAGGCAGAGCGCCGCCTCCAGCAGCACACGGTCGGCGGGCTCGATAGTGCAGAGGATCATTCCCGGCGCTTCGCGGTCTTCGTAGAATTGTGCCAGGAACGCCGAGAGAATGTCCGCGGCCGTTTCTTCGCCGCCGTGGCGCGGGAAATAGGCGCGGTTGCCCCAATTTTGGCCGGCGCGGAAGAAGAACACCTGGATGCACGATTGCCCGCCTTCGCAATAGAGCGCGAACACGTCGGCTTCCTTGAATGTTGAGGGATTGATCCCTTGCGCGGCCCGCACCGAGGCCAGCGCGCGAATGCGGTTGCGCAAGCGCGCCGCTCGCTCGAATTCGAGCGCATCGGAAGCCTCGCGCATCTCCGATGCCAAGCGGTCTTGCAGCTCAACGGATTTTCCTTCGAGGAAATCCACCGAATCCTTCACCAGCGCCGCATACTCGCCCTCGCCGACCAGATTCACGCAAGGCCCCGCGCAGCGTTTGATTTGATAGAGCATGCACGGCCGCGTGCGGCCCGAGAAACTGCTGTCCGAACACGAGCGCAGCAGGAAAGCTTTCTGCAATGTGTTGAGCGTGCGATTGACGGCGCCGGCGCTGGCGAAGGGGCCGTAGAATTTGCCCTTGAAACTCTTGGCGCCGCGGTGTTTTTGCAGCGCCGCGACCGGGTGGTCGGTGCGGATGGCGATGTAGGGAAAACTCTTGTCGTCGCGCATCAGCACGTTGAAGCGCGGCTTGAGGCGCTTGATCATATTGGTTTCGAGCAATAGCGCTTCGGTTTCGGTGGCGGTGACGATCACTTCCAGCGCGTGCGTCTGGGCGATCATGCGGGTGATCGCATTGGTGTGCCCCCGTCCCTGTGCGTATTGCCCCACCCGCGCCTTCAGGCTCTTGGCCTTGCCGACATAGAGCACCTCGCCGTCCGCCCCGAGCATGCGGTAGACGCCTGGCCGGTTCGGCAGCCGCCTCCAGGCGTCGCGGATCGCGGCCGCGCCTTTGAGCAAGGCGTCGGGCGCGGCTTCGCCAGGCAGCGCGCCCAGTGTGGGCAAAGGGGGTTTATCGGCGCCGGTCATGTCTCAGCTTTGTAGCGCAGGCGAGGTCGGGGTTGAGCAGTTGATCCCATTAAGGTGAGGGACTAGGCCATAGCCCATATGGCGATTGGTCGTGAATTGGAGAGCGGAATGGGTGGTTTGGCCAAGGCGCTTGGGGCTGGACTGTTGCTGGCGTTGGCGAGCGCCGCCACCGCGTCGGCGCAGAATGATTTCGAGGGCCAGGCCCGCTCCTATCTCGAGGCCGGGATGGAAGCGCATGAGGCGCTTGGCTATCACCGCGAGCGAGGCATCGCCGATCTGGCCGCGCCGCTTCGGCTGAACAGCCCGCGCCTGTGGGAGGTCAACCTGCGCGCCGGGATCAATTACCGCGTCTTTGGCGCATGCGATGATGATTGCACGGACCTCGATATGGAAATCTACGGCAATGACGGCGAATTGGCTGACCGCGACGCCGCCAGCGACGACACGCCCTATGTTCAGATCACACCCGCGCGCAGCGGGCGCCATTATGTGCGCCTCTGGGTCTATTCTTGTCAGAACGAACCCTGCTACGCCGCCGCCCGCGTGGTTTCGGGAGGAAACCCT
>JANNFH010000304.1:0-6936 GCA_031379565.1 Alphaproteobacteria bacterium | reverse complement strand
GAGTTCACCGCCCTCCGCCATTGAACGCCGAGGCTTAAATCTTCCCCAAACACCACAGCAGCACAGCCTTTTGCGCGTGGATGCGGTTTTCGGCGGCGTCCCACACCGCAGAGTTCGGCGCATCGATCACCGCGTCGGTGACTTCCTCGCCGCGATGGGCCGGCAGGCAGTGCAGGAAGATGGCGTTGGCTGCGGCGCGTTGCATCAGCGCGGCGTTCACCTGATAGGTCGGAAACGCGGCTAGGCGCGCTTCTCTGTCGCTATCGCCCATCGACACCCAGGTGTCGGTGACGACGACATCGGCGCCGGCGATGGCCGCGTGCGGATCGGTGGTCACCCGCACATGCGCGCCCGCCTTCTGCGCCGCTTCGATCTCCTGGCGGCGTGGCGCATAAGCAGCCGGCGTGGCGATGCGCAGCGTGAACGGCAGCTTCTCGGCCGCGTGCACATAGCTCATGCAGACATTGTTGCCATCGCCCAGCCAAGCGATGGTGCGGCCCTCAATATCGCCGAGCCATTCCTCGATGGTCATCAAATCGGCGACGATCTGGCACGGATGCGAGAGATCGGTGAGGCCATTGATCACCGGAACACTGGACGCCGCCGCGAAATCGGCAACGTCCTGGTGATTGTTGGCGCGGATCATCACAGCATCGACCATGCGCGAAAGCACGCGCGCGGTGTCGCCGATGCTCTCACCGCGCCCCAATTGCATATCGGCGGCGCTCATTACGATGGCCTCGCCCGCCAATTGCTTCATCGCGATCTCGAACGACACCCGCGTGCGGGTCGAGCTCTTCTGAAAAATCATCGCCAGCGCATGGCCTTCGAGCGGGCGATCCTCATCGGGCGCAGCTTTCGGCCAACCTTGACGCTGCGCCTTGCGGCGGTGGGCTTCACCGAGAACGGCGCGCAAATCCGCCTTCGTCAGATGCGCAATGTCGAGGAAATGCCGCGGCGCGATGGCGCTCACGCACCAACCTCCGCCATGTGTTCGCTGAGCACCGCGTCCATGGCGTCTATGGCTTGGCTCACTTGCGCTTCGTCGATGATCAGCGGCGGGGCCATGCGCAGCACGTTCTCACCGGCGACGCCAACCAGCACTTTGCGGTCGCGCAATTTGGTCTGGATGCCCTTGGGATCGACCGCCAATTTCAAACCGCGCAACAAGCCCTTGCCGCGCAGCTCCAACACCAGGCCGGGGTGGCGGTCCTTCAGCCCCTCGAGCGATTGGCCAAGGTGGTTGGCGATGGCGCGCACGCGCGCCAGCGTTTCCGGCTTCGACAGTTCGTCGAACACGGCGTTGCCGAC
Source organism: Alphaproteobacteria bacterium (assembly GCA_031379565.1). Lineage (GTDB taxonomy): Bacteria > Pseudomonadota > Alphaproteobacteria > Caulobacterales > Aquidulcibacteraceae > Vitreimonas. The sequence goes on along the minus strand of JANNFH010000304.1, from coordinate 5,625 downwards.
CGCCATCGCCAGCGGATTGCCGCCAAAAGTCGTCCCGTGCACGCCCTTGACCATGCCCTTGGCCGCTTCGCGTGTGGCCAGGAACGCGCCCATCGGAAAGCCGCCGCCGACGCCCTTGGCCACCGCCATCACATCGGGAACCATGCCTTCCCATTCATGGGCCCACAATTTGCCGGTGCGCCCGGCGCCGCACTGCACTTCGTCGAGGATAATAAGAAAGCCGTTCTCATCGGCGAGCTGGCGCAGCGTTTTGAGAAAGCCTTCGGGCGCGGCGCGCAGGCCGCCCTCGCCCTGCACCGGCTCGATGATGATCCCCGCGGTGGTGGGGCCGATCGCCGCCTTCACCGCCGCGAGATCGCCGAACGGAACATTGATGTAACCCGGCAGGCGTGGGCCGAAGCCCTCGACATAGGATGGATTGCCCGCCGCGTTGATGGCTGCATAGGATCTGCCGTGAAAGGCGCCCTGAAAGCCGATAATGTCGATGCGCTCTGGATGGCCACCCGCGCTGTGGTATTTTCGGGTGAGCTTCAGCGAGCCCTCGATCGCCTCGGTGCCGGAATTGGTGAAGAACACCACTTCGGCAAACGAGTTAGCCACGTATTTTGCCGCCAGAGTTTCCTGGCCGCGCACTTTGAACATGTTGGACGTGTGCCAGAGCTTGCCGGCCTGATCTGTCAGCGCCTTCACCAGAAACGGCGGCGCATGGCCAAAAGCATTGACGGCGATGCCGGCGATGCAATCGAGATATTTGTCGCCCTTCTCGTCCCAGATCCAGCAGCCCTCGCCGCGCGTGAAAACTTGCTCGGGCGGGGAATAGACCTGCAGAAGCGGGGATTCGGCGGCGGTCATGGCGCATTCTCTCGGGTGTTGGGGAAGCCCGTTTTGTGCGGCGCGCCGCCGCTTCGGTCAAGCGTGCGGGCAATGACAAAACCGCGACCAAAGCAGGCGTTTTCGCAGGGCTCAAACGCGATCCGTAAAGGATACCGGCGCAATGCGGCCCGGAGGCCCACGCTCCAACTTCCGTGCGTCGCGCTTCCCCTGCCCTCTCTCCTCAGGCGGGAGGGGGTTCTAAAGCGTATCGGTCGCGTCTAATCCAAAGCCATGCGCAAAGACCCATCCCTCCCCCGCGGCGAGCTCCATCGCCTGACCCATGTCTCCAAGGTGCTTGAAGGCAATTCGCTCGGCGATCCGGTCGCGCGCGAATTGCTGGTCTGGACCCCGCCAAAATGGAGCGCAGGCGAAAAGCTGCCGCTGCTGGTCGATCTCAAAGGCTATTGGAGTTCGGCGCTGGCGCACGCCAATTGGTCACCGGCCTCGGAAAACGTGCCCGAGCGGCTGGATCGTCTCGCCCATGAGGGCATGGCCCGCGCGGTCGTCGCGTTTCCCGATTGCTTCACCAAGCTATACGGCAATCAATACCTCAACAGCGCCGGCTCGGGGGCCTACGCCGATTACATCTGCGACGAGATTGTGCCTTTCATTGAGGCAAAGTTCGGATGCGGCGGCGGCGGCAAGCGCGGCGTGTTTGGAAAATCCTCCGGCGGTTACGGCGCGGCCTGGCACGGCCTTCACCGCGCCGATTTCTGGAGCGCCATCGCCATCAATTCCGGCGACATGGGCTTTGACGCGCTCTACCTCCCCGCATTCTTCGAGGACATCGATCTCTTGCGCAAACACGATAACTCGATCGAAAAATTCGTCCGCGCGGTCGAGGCCAAGAAGAAGATGAGCTTCAAAGAGCAGATGACGTTGATGGACCTCGCCCAAGGCGCCTTCTACGATCCCGACACTACCCAGTTCCGCAACATGCGCCTGCCGTACGATCCCTACACGGGCGAGCTGATCCCCGAGCGCTGGGCTAATTGGCTTAAGTGCGATCCGATTGTGATGCTGGACGATAGAGCCGACGAATTGCGCAAACTCAAATTGATTTACATGGATTGCGGCGATCACGACAATTTCCGTATCCAGTTCGGCATGCGCCGCTTCCACAAGAAGCTTGCCGCCCTCGCCATCGCCCACACCTACGAAGAATTCGACGATGACCACATCGACGTGGATTATCGCATGGATATTTTCCTGCCGCTGCTGGCCCAGACGCTGAGCGCATGAGTTTCGATTCCACCGATATCGGCGCCGTCGTCAATGCGCTTTACACCGTTCTTTCCGGCCCGGCCGGGGAACGCGATTGGACGCTGCAGGACCAAGCCTTTCATCCCCATGCCCGGCTGATGCGTACCGGCGCGGACGAATTCGGCGTTTCGTGGATGAAAACCATGACGTTGCAAGAATACCGCGAGAACGTGGCGCTGTTCTTCCAGACCGTGCCCTTCTACGAGGCCGAGACCAGCCGCCGCGTCGAGCAATTCGGCAATATTGCCCACGTTTGGAGCACTTACGAAGAGCGGCGTGACCCCCGCGCGCGCGAGATCGAGCGCCGCGGCGTCAATTCTATTCAGCTCTATCTCGACCCCCAGGGCCATTGGCGTATCATGTCGGTGATCTGGGACAATGAGCGCGAAGGCGTCGCTCTGCCCTGAGCGGTTCCCGAAAAAGTCAATCCGATCGGGAGCGGGCCCAGGCAAGCAGCGCCGCGAATTCATAGCCGCCGCCCCGCCTTTTGTCGCATTTTCGCGGCGCTGGCCGGAGGCGCCTTGGCGCGTTCGTCGCTTGGCCGCACATTGGCGCCATGAAACCTGCCCCAAAACCCCTCGCCGCTTTCGATCCCGCCGATCCGGGATCAGTGATCAATGCCATGTACGCGATGATTTCCGGACCCGCCGGCGATCGCGATTGGACGATGCACTGCGAATTGTTCCTGCCCGGTGCACGCCAGGCCCGTACCGGAATCGATGCGAAGGGCAAGCCGTGGGTAAAAATCATGTCGCTCGACGAATATCGCAACAACACCACACCGTTCTTCGCTGATAACGCCTTTTACGAAGTTGAGATCTCCCGCCGGCTCGATGTGTTCGGCAACATGGCCCACGCCTGGAGCGTCTATGAAGCACGCACTTCACCGGACGACGAAGTTCCCGAGCGCCGAGGCGTCAATTCGATTCAGCTGTTTCGCGACGGCGAAGGCCGCTGGCGGATCTATTCCATGATCTGGGACAATGAGCGCGAGGGATTGGCCGTGCCTGCGCTCTAACAGCGCCAGGCGCTTGACGGGCGCTTATTTGATGTATATACAATAAATGCCAAGGCCGCCGCCAGGATTTGAATGGGACGAAGCCAAAGCCGCCCTCAATCGGCGCAAGCACGGCGTTTCGTTCGCTGAGGCGCGGCGGTTCGACTTCGTCTGCGCCATCGAACTTGAAGGCGTCAACGACGAGCTTGTAGAAGTGCGCATCACGGCATTGGGTAAGATCGGAAGCACGTTGCATGTCATCGTCTATACGGAGCGCCAAGGCAAAACCCGCATCATCAGCCTCCGCAAGGCGAAAGCCGCGGAGCGGCGCGTCTACATTGAAATCAAGGGATATTGATCCGGACAACCCGCCTCTTACCGAGGCGCAATTGCGGCGCATGCGTCCGATCAGCGATGAGCACAAAGCGCTCTGGCGTCGCTCGATATCGAAGACGCGCGCCTATCTCAATGATCAAGAATGGACGCCGGATATGGCGGAAGGCGCGCGGCCGCTGACCGTCGAAGAAGGCAAACGCCTCGACAAAAAATTGCGCGGCCGCCCGCCAGCGGCAAGTCCCAAGCAAGCAATCAGTATGCGCCTAGACCCCGACGTGATCGAACATTTCAAGAAAGGCGGCGCCGGCTGGCAAAGCCGCATCAACGCGGCGCTGCGCGCGAGTGCGAAGCTGGGACGGAAATAGCTCTGGGCCGAACTCACTACTCAACTGCGCAGCCGATAGCCGCTCTTCAGCATCGCCCAGCACGCCGCGCACAGCGCCAGCGCCAGCACCCCTGACACCGCCGAGCCGGTATAAAGCGGCGCGTCATGGGTGTGGATGAAGGCGAAGCGGAATCCGTCGATTAGGAAGAACACCGGGTTGTAGTGCGCAAACGCACGAAACGCGTCCGGCAGTCCGTCGGTTGAGTAGAATGTGCCGGAGAGAAACGTCAGCGGCACGACGATGAAATTCGTCACCGCCGCGAGGTGGTCGAACTTGTCGGCCCACACCCCGCCCAACAGGCCGATAGCGCCGAAAATCACCGACCCGGCCAAGGCGTAATAGATCGCCAGCAGCGGGTGCATCGGCACGACGTTGGCGATCCACGCCACCGCGATGAGGCTTACCAGCCCCACCAGCAATCCACGCGCTGCGGCCCCCAAAATGAAAGCGATGGTCAATTCCAGCGCCGAAAGCGGCGGCATCAGGAAATCGACGGCATTGCCCTGCACTTTGGCGATGACGATCGAGGAGGCGGAATTCTGAAACGCGTTGGAGATGATCGACATCATCACCAGCCCCGCCGCCAGCCCGTCAGCGTAAGGGCGCGCCGTATCCGGCCAATTTCCCCCGCGCACCAGTGAGAACACCATCATGAACAACAGCGTCTGCACCAGCGGCGCAAACACGGTCTGTGCGCCCACCTTCATGAAACGCTGGATTTCGCGTTGGATCAGCGTCTGCAAACCCAGCCAATTGACCGGCCCGTAATGACGCGAAACCAGCGGAGGGGCGTCTACCCGTGCATCCATCTGTGGATAAGTCCGTTCATATAATCTTAACGAATTTTACCCGCTCGTTACCAAAGCGGGCCCGAAAAAGCCATTTCCTGTTGGACATAAGGCGTTTCCCGCCCGGGAGCATCCCTAGAGCAAACTGTTAGTGATTCGGCATCGGCTGGGGATAAGCAAAACACGATATGTTGTGTTTTGTTCGAGAAGAGGTCCCTATACCTTGGGATACTCGCTGATGAGGCGAGTGCTTGGGCCGCCCGCGAGGGCTTAGGGCACAGGGGCTTAACATGAGTTGGACTGAAGAGCGCGTGACGCTTTTACGTAAGCTGTGGGCTGAGGGCTTGTCCGCCAGCCAGATCGCCAAACAATTGGGCGGGGTTACCCGCAACGCCGTCATCGGCAAGGTCCACCGTCTGGGCCTCGCCGGCAGGGCCACGCCCTCGCGCCCGGCCAAGCGCCCGGTGCGCCCCGCGCGCCCGCGGGTGATTGGGCCAACCGCGCCGCGCATGCGCCCGGCCTCAAACATGCCGGCGGTGGTCATTCCTCATCTCGAGCCGCTGCGCGGCGAAGATGGGCGCGCCGCCACCGTGCTGACGCTGAATGAGCAGATGTGCAAATTTCCCATAGGCGATCCAACCGAGATCGATTTTGCATTTTGCGGCCGCTCATCGGCGAACGGCCCCTATTGCAGCGACCATGCTCGGCTTGCCTACCAACCCAGCCAAGCGCGCAAGCGCCGCCAAAGCCATCCGGACGAACTCCGCCGCATGCTTCGCCTCTCGGCGATGTAAACCTGCGGCGACGCAAATGAAAACGCGGCCCCTCACCGGGCCGCGTTTTTGTTTGCGGCGCGACGGCGCAACGCGGCGGGCCAACCCCTCGCCCCGAGCTTCACGGCTTTGGCTTTCCACATCAACATTGGCGAAGTAGGACGCCAGGATGAGACTCCTCTTTCTGATCGTGATCATCGCGCTCGCGC
>JANNFH010000409.1:0-13265 GCA_031379565.1 Alphaproteobacteria bacterium | reverse complement strand
GGCTCGACCGCGAAACATCCGGCGTCATCGTCGCCGCGCGGACCAAACCAGCGGCGGCGTTTTTGAGCCAAGCCTTCGCCGGCCGCGACGCCAAGAAAACTTACCTTGCCCTCGTCTGCGGCGGCGCGCCTGATCCGGAGGGTGGCGAAATCGCGTTGGCGCTAAAGAAATCCAGCCGCGCCGGTCTCGATATCATGGAAGTTTCGCACTCGGGCCAAGCCGCGCTGACCCGCTACCGCACCCTGGCCGCGAGCGTTGAAGCGGCGTTGCTGGAGCTCAGCCCTGAAACCGGTCGCATGCACCAGTTGCGCGCGCACTTGGCCGCGATTGGCCGGCCCATCGCCGGGGATGGCAAGTATGGCGGCTTGTTCCGGCTGGGCGCGGTCGAGATTCCGGGCCTGATGCTCCACGCGGCAAGGCTCGATTTGCCCCATCCCGAGGCCGGGCGGCGGACGTTTCGTGCGCCGCCGCCACTAGATTTCCTCAAAACCATGCGATCACTCGGGCTTGAACCGGGCGCTGGCGTTGAAACTTGATATGATGGTGGAGCCCAAGAACCAAAGCCCGGAGCGCGCCATGATTCGATTTCTCGTCCCCGTTATCGCCTCTGCTCTCATGCTTGGCGCCTGCGCCACGGCGCCGACCTACGCGCCCGCGACAACGCCGAATGGCGCAGGCTATTACGAGCGGCAAATTGAGGGCAGTCGCTATTTCGTCACCTATCGCGCCGCTGGCGAGGCGGATGCACAAATGTTGCAGGATTTCGCGTTGCTGCGCGCTGCTGAACTCACCCTGCAACAGGGCGGCGATTGGTTTTGGGTCGATCGCCGCGCGCTTGACGATGCCGGCGCGCCATCTGGCCCGCGCCTTGGCGTCTCGGTCGGCGGCGGCAGCTTCGGAAGCCGCAGCGGCGTTGGCGTTGGTGTCGGCATGAGCTTCCCGCTAGGCGGGGGCGGCCAGCGCGCGCACTCGGCGACAGTGGAGATGCGCATCGGCGAAGGCCCCAAGCCCGACGACCCGAATGCTTTTGACGCGCACGCCATCGCCGCGAACCAGCGCGCGCGGCTCGCCGCACCGTCATGATGCAGCTGCTGCTGGTGGCGATCGGGGGTGCGGCCGGCTCGGTTGCGCGCTATGGCGTGGGGATGGCCGCCGCGCGCTGGGGGCTCGCCTTTCCGTGGGGAACGCTGCTCGTGAATGTGCTCGGCAGCCTCGCGATCGGCCTGCTTGCCGCGCGCCTCGGCCCGACTGAAGAAAATCTGCGGCTTCTCCTGGGGGTGGGCGCGCTTGGCGGCTTCACCACATTTTCCGCGTTTTCCCTTGATGCTATACGTTTGATCGAGCGAGAGCCCTCCCATGCCTTGTTCTATGTCGCGGCCTCGCTCATCTTGTCGATTGGGGCATGTGGGTTGGGGCTGATGCTGGGACGTCCATGAGGGCGGTCGAAACCATTGCGGTGACGAAGGACGACGGTGAAACACGCATCGACCGCTGGTTTCGCCGTCGCTATCCGCAGCTGACGCAAGGCCAGATCGAAAAACTGATCCGCACGGGCCAGGTGCGGGTCGATGGCGCGCGCGTGAAAGCGTCCGACCGCGTCAGCCCCGGGCAAAGCGTGCGCGTGCCGCCGTTGCCAGACGTCAAGCCGCGCCCGCCCCCTGGCATGAGCGGCAAGGACATGGATTTCGTCCGCTCTCTGGTGATCCACAAGGACGCCGATCTCATCGTCCTAAACAAGCCGTTCGGCCTCGCCGTGCAGGGCGGGACGAAAACCTCCCACCACCTCGACGGCCTACTCGACGGCCTCACCTTTGATGCCGAGAAACGGCCCAAACTGGTGCACCGCCTCGACCGCGACACCACGGGCTGCCTGGTGCTGGCGCGCCATCCGCGCGCGGCGGCGTTTCTGGGCGAGGCCTTTCGCGACCGCGACTCCGACAAAATCTATTGGGCGGTCGTGCTTGGCAGCCCGCGCCCAAAGGTTGGCGAGATCCGCGGTTGGATGCGCAAGGCGCCCGGCGCTCACGATTCCGATCGCGAAATGATGCGGCAATGCCTGCAAACCGACGAAGGGGCGGCCCACGCCATCACGCAATATTCGGTTGTCTCCGAAGCGGCGGGGCGCGCGGCTTGGGTGGCGCTGCGCCCGGTCACAGGGCGCACCCATCAATTGCGTTTCCACATGGCCGGGATCGGCCATGCCATAGCCGGCGACCCGAAATACAAAGGCGACCGCGAGACGCCCGGTGGGCTTGAGCCCAAGCTCATGCTGCACGCGCGCGCGCTGCGCCTGCCCCATCCCTCTGGCGGCGAGCTCAATGTCAGCGCGCCGCTGCCGCCGCATCTGAAGGCGGCGTTCGACGCGCTGGGCTTCGATGAGCGTGACGCCCGCGATCCATTCGCACCCTTTCAAGGCGCGCGCGGATGAAAAACCGCGAGATCGCCGCGCTCGCCAATGTCAGCCGCGACCTGCTGCTAAAAGGCGACGCAATCGGCGCCGAGCGGGTGCTCTCGCCCGTGTTCAATCAGCTTAAGACTGACGACGTCACCGTGCTGCACTTGATGGGCCTGATCATGAAGGCGCAGAACCGCCTCGATCAGGCTGAGCGGTATCTGCGCGGGGCCGTGGCCAATGCGCTGCAGGAAGGCCCGTATTATAACGATCTTGCCGTGGTGTTGCAGGCGCGCGGCGCGTTCCCCGAGGCGACGAGAATTTTTCGCGCCGCCATCGCGCTGATGCCGGAGATCGGCGTCACCCGCACCAATTTGATTCGCTGCTTGATGGCCGCCAGCAACTTCAAGGATGCCGAACGCGAGGCTCGCATCTTCATTGCGGTTACGCCCTGCGCCGAGGCTTGGAACATGCTGGCTGCGGTGCAGCGGGCGATGGAGCGACGCGAAGAGGCGCTGGGCTCGGCGGAAGCTGCGCTGGCCTACGATCCAAAGGATCGCGCGCTTCGGCACAATCACGCCGTTTCGCTCGACCGGGCCGGGCGCGTCGATGAGGCGATTGGCAAGTACGAGGAGCTTGCACAGGAGGCGATGGATTCGCCAGATCTGACGCTCAATTTCGCCCGCGCGCTTTACGCCCGCCGGCGCAAACAAGACGCGGAGGCCGTGCTTGAGGAAGCGGTCAAGCATTGGCCAACGGCTGGCCCGCTGCATAGTGCGCTCGCACGCATGCGCTGCCTGCGCGGGGAAGGGGAAGCCGCAACCGTCGCGATCGAAGCTGAAATCACCCGCCGTCCCAATGATTACTCACTTTATCTAATTTGCGCCGACGCGCTTCACCGCGGCGGCTGCGACGCCAAGGCCGAACGCATTCTCCAAGAGGCGCTTCGCCGCGCGCCGGAAATTCCCGCGCTGTTGACCGCCCTTGGCATCGTGCTCGACGAATTGAACCGCCCCGAGGAGGGGCTGGTGCATCTGCGCAAGGCGCTAGCGCTCACCGGCAATTCCGGGGTTTCTCACCGCAACATGCTATCGACCTTGTTGCGCGCGGGCCGGCCGGAGGAAGCACTCAAGGTCACCCGCGCGCTGCGTGCGCACGATCCTGACGAACAATATTTGATCGCCAGCGAAGCGATAGCTCTGCGGATGCTGGGCGAACCGGAATATCGGCGCCTCTACGATTACCAACGCTTCGTGCGGAGCTACGACGTCAAAGCGCCGCGCGGCTTCTTCAATGCGGAAAATTTCAATGCGGCGCTGGCGGATTGCCTGCGTGCGATGCACCGCACCTGGGCCCATCCACTCGACCAAAGCCTACACGAAGGAACCCAAACCGGGCGCTCCCTGTTAACGGTGGAAGAGCCCAACCTCAAAGCCTGGCTGGGTGCGGTCGATGAATCTATTAGGTCTTACATTGCCGACCTGAAGCCTGCGCCCGACGAGCCGCTGCCGCGCCGCCGCCAAGACCGATATCGCTTTTCCGGCTGCTGGTCCGTGCGGCTGACAAAGAGCGGCTTTCAGCCCAATCATGTTCACGATTCCGGCTGGATCAGCGCGGCGTATTACGCCTCGTTGCCGGCAAACATGGGGGGCGGCAATTCCGGCTGGCTCAAATTCGGCGAGCCCAGCCGGCCAATCGTAAGTTGCGGACCCGAACACGCTCTTCAACCCAAAACCGGGACGCTGGTTTTGTTTCCTTCTTACATGTGGCACGGAACCTTTCCGTTTGAGACCAATGGCGAGCGCTTGAGCGCAGCTTTCGATGTGATCCCAGCATGAAGAAAATTGACCTTGGTTCTGCGCCGACCGGAAAGGGCACGCGCTATCCTCCACCTCATGATGTGCCTTGCAAAGCGCGCGTTTGGACGATGCTGGGCGCCGCGGCCGGCCTCACTCAATTCGGCGTCAATCTGGTGACGCTTGAACCGGGCGTGTGGTCAAGCCAGCGCCATTGGCACGAACGGGAAGATGAATTTGTCTATGTGCTTGACGGCGAATTGGTGCTGGTTACCGATGCCGGCGAAGAGGTTATGGGCGCCGGCGATTGCGCGGGTTTCAAAGCTGGCGTGCGCGACGGGCACGTGCTGCAGAACCGCGGCGACAAGCCGGCGCGATTTTTGGTCGTCGGCAGCCGCGACGATGCCGATTGGGGCGAATATTCCGACATTGACATGCAATTTTTGCCCGGTCGCTATTCCGGAGGCGGCGGCTACGCGACGAAAGCTGGGAAAAAGCTGTGAGGCGTCTCGCCGTGTTCGACCTCGATGGCACGCTCGTCGATAGCCGGCGCAGCATCGATATGGCGGTGCACGACGCTTGGACCGCGCTCGATCTGGAGCCGCCAGGCTACGAACAAACACGGCGCATTGTCGGTTTGTCGTTGCTCGAAGCGGTTCAGATTTTGGCGCCTGGTTTGGAGGCCGAGCGCTATCCGGCCCTGGGCGAGGCGTACAAGAACGCTTTTCTCAGAAATCGCGAGTCCGGGCACGACGAGCCGCTCTACGAGGGCGCGCTCGAAACATTGCGCCTGCTCAAGCAAGAGGGGTGGCTGCTCGGCATCGCTACCGGCAAGAGCCGGCGCGGCGTAGTGCATTTTTTCGACCATCACTGCACCGCCGATCTGTTCGACACCGCCTTTTGTGCTGACGACGGACCCGGCAAGCCCGATCCGCATATGTTGCGCCTCAACATCAGCGCGCTGGGCGCTGATCCCACTCGAACCGTGATGGTGGGCGACACCAGCTTTGACATGGCGATGGCGCGCGCGGCGCAGTGTTATGCGCTGGGCGTCTCATGGGGGTTTCACACCGCCGAGGAAATTCGCGGCGGCGGCGCGCACGAAATCGTCGATGCATTCGCCACGCTGGATGGGGCGCTTGCGCGGCGGCCATGAGCGCTGACCCGCCCAAGCGCTTCTACAAGGAGGCCGGCATCTTTGATGACGCCGCTGGCTTCGGAATTGCGCTTGACGGCAAGCCGGTGAAAACCCCCGGCGGCGGCGATTTTCGCATGCCCACCCGCACGCTGGCGAAAGCCTGCGCCGGCGAATGGGCCGCGCAGGGAGCGCGCATCCAGCCGCAATCCATGCCACTGACGCAGTTCGCGTTCGCGGCCATCGATCACACCCCCGGACGACGGGGCGCCCTGGTCGCGCACGTCGCCAAATATGGCGAGACCGATCTGTGCTGCCACCGTGCGGAAACACCCGCCGCGCTCGCCGCGCGCCAGGCGGCGGCCTGGGATCCGCTTCTCGCCTGGGCCAGCGCAGATCTCGGGCTTAATCTTCCGGTTGTCACCGGCTTGCTGGCGGCGAAAGTCGATCCCCAGGCCATCAATGTGCTTAGCGATAGCGCCAATGCGCTCGACGATTTCCGTCTCACCGCGCTTGCGCACGCCACCGACCTCGCCGGCTCGGCCCTGATTGGTTTGGCGGTAGCGCGCGGCAAGTTCGACGCCGCCCAGGCTTGGTGCGCAAGCACAGTCGATGACGCCTGGAGCCTCGACCAATGGGGCGAAGATGGCCAAGCGCGCGCTCGGCTGGATGCGATGCGCGCCGAATTCGAGACGATTGTCCGGTTCGTGGCGGCTTTAGGTTAGGCGCGCGCATGAATCCGAAAAGGGTGTTGCGAAAAGCTGGCGAATTGGTGGAGACCGGCGACTTCTTGGGTGCCGAGAGAGCGCTCCTGGCCTGCTGGCCGGACATCTCCAAGGCCGGCGCTGAGGCGCACTACCTTCTGGGCCTCATCCGGCGCGCGCAGCGGCGGCCCGAGGATGCGCTGCGGCTCTTGCATGCCGCGCTGGCGGGGGACCCGTCGCAGGCGCGCTATCATTTCGCGGTGGGTGATTTGCGGGCCTCGCTCGGCAACGCCCTATCTGGTGCGCAGGCGCTCGCCGAGGCTTTGCGGCTCGACCCGGAATTTCCCAACGCCCGGCGCGCGTTTGCGCGGGCCGCGCTCAACGCTGGCCGCTTCGCCGACGCAGAAGCCGCCGCGCGCCTGTTGTTGAGCCAGACGCCCGACGCCGACGCCTGGGACGTCCTCTCATGCGCCTTGCGCGAGCAGGAGCGTGTTCCCGAAGCGCTAGTCGCCGCGGAAGAGGCGCTCAGGCTGGCCCCGGCTTGGAGCGCCGCGCAGCACAATTGGGCCGTCGCGATCGGCCGCATCGGCCGGGTCGAGGAGGCGCTGGCGATGTTTGAGCAGCTGGCCCGCCGGGGCATGGAAACCGCTGCGCTGGCGGTCAATCGCGGCGCGGCGCTGGTCGAACTCGGGCGCGACCAAGAGGCGACGGCGGTGCTTTCCTTAGCCGCCGTGCAATGGCCGTTTGATTTAAGTTTGCAGATCGCGCTGGCGAAGGCGCGTTGGCTTTCGGGCGCGGGCGAGGCTTTCACCGCAGCCTACGAAGATGCCATCGCCCGCAATCCCGGCGCGGTGCGGTTCCGCATTGGCTGCATCGACTTGCTGAACCGCGCGGGCTTCACCGACAAGGCCGAGGAGATGCTGCAAAAGGGCTTGCAGCGTCAGTCCGGCGACCCCGCGCTGATCGAAGCGTTGGGTGCTTTGCTGGATACAACTGAAAGGTTCGCAGAGGCCGCGCCCCTGCTTGAGGCGGCGCTTCTGCGCGAGCCTGACCGCGACGGCGTGCGCTCGCGCTGGATCATCGCCTTGTTGCGCCTGGGGCGAACCGGCGAGGCGCTTGCTGCCTTGGCACCGGTGCGGGCGAGCGCGCCCTTGAACCAAATCTGGATTGCGCTTGAGTGCTTGGCGCTGCGGCAAATGGGCGACTCGCGCTACCATTGGCTCTGCGATTACGAGCATATGGTGCGCACCTTCGAATTGCCACTTCCGCCCGGCTTTTCCTCCACCGCCGCCTTCAACGAAGCCTTGGCCGTCGCTCTTTTGCCGCTGCACGTCGCGCGTGATCATCCGCTCGACCAAAGCTTGCGCCAGGGCACGCAGAGCACGCGAAACCTCACGCAGATCGACGATCCGGTTATTCGCGCTTTTCTCGCGGCGCTGACCGCTCCGATCCGCGACTACATTGCCCAGATGCGCGAACCCGACCATCCGTGGAGCGGGCGCAAGAGCGAAGATTTCAAGATCGCCAACGCCTGGTCGGTGCGGCTGAAGGCAAACGGCTTTCATGTCAATCACGTCCATCCACAGGGCTGGATCAGTTCGGCCTATTATGTGTCCTTGCCGCAGGGGTTGGACATGGAGGGCGGCCATGCCGGTTGGATCAAGTTCGGGGAGCCGCCGGCGCCGATGCCTGGGTGCACGGTGGAGAGAATGATCAAGCCGCAAGTCGGCAGGCTGGTGCTGTTTCCCTCTTACATGTGGCACGGCACCGTGCCGTTTAGCGCTGGCGAACGGTTGACCGCGCCGTTCGACGTTGTGCCGGGCTGAGGCTTGTCACAAAGCGCGACCTGCGCCACAGCCGTCACCTCTCCCCGTTCCCGGGGAGAGGTCGATTTGCGAAGCAAATCGGGTGAGGGGACGGAGACGCTCGGCTGCCTTGACGTGGCGGCGCCCCTCATCCGACCGCTTCGCGGCCACCTTCTCCCCGGCACGGGGAGAAGGGAAAAGAGGTTGCGGGAGCGCACATGAAAGACATCATCGCCGCCCTTGAAGAAAAGCGCGCCGCGGCGCGGGCAGGCGGGGGCGCAAAGCGCCTCGCGGCGCAGCACGCCAAGGGCAAGCTCTCGGCGCGCGAGCGCATCGATTTGTTGCTCGATGAAGGCTCGTTCGAGGAGCTCGACATGTTCGTCGAACATCGTTCCTCCGAGTTCGGGATGGAGACCCAGAAAATCCCCGGCGACGGCGTCGTCACTGGCTGGGGCACGGTGAATGGCCGGTTGATCTATGTGTTCTCGAAGGACTTCACCGTGTTTGGCGGTTCTCTCAGCCGCGCGCATGCGGAGAAGATCGTCAAAGTGCAGGACGCGGCGTTGCGCAACGGCGCGCCGATCGTCGGCATTTTCGACGCGGGCGGAGCGCGCATTCAAGAAGGCGTGGATTCGCTTGCCGGCTACGCCGACATCTTCATGAAGAACATTCTCTCCTCCGGCGTCATCCCGCAGATCAGCGTCATCATGGGGCCGTGCGCGGGGGGCGATGTGTATTCGCCGGCGATGACTGATTTTATCTTCATGGTGAAAGACACCTCCTACATGTTCGTCACCGGCCCCGACGTGGTGAAAACCGTAACCAACGAAGTGGTGACGGCCGAGGAGCTTGGTGGCGCGCGTGTGCATGCGGCCAAATCGGGCGTGGCCGACGGGGCCTTCGAGAACGATTTCGAAACCTTGACGCAGATGCGCCGGCTGATTGATTTTTTGCCGCTCTCCAACCGGGAAAAGCCGCCGACGCGCCCCCACTTCGATGACATCGCCCGCGAAGAGGAGAGCCTCGACCGGCTGATCCCCGACAATCCGAACAAGCCCTACGACATGCTGGAGCTGATCGAGAAGGTGGCCGACGAAGGGGATTTCTTTCAGATCGGCGCCGATTTCGGCAAGAACATCATCACCGGGTTTGGTCGGCTTGATGGCTCGACGGTGGGCTTCGTCGCCAACCAGCCGATGGTGCTCGCCGGCGTGCTCGATATCGACGCTTCGCGCAAGGCGGCGCGGTTCGTACGATTTTGCGATGCGTTCAACATTCCGATCGTGACCTTCGTCGATGTGCCGGGCTTTCTGCCGGGGACCAAGCAGGAGCTCGGCGGCCTCATCAAGCACGGGGCCAAATTGCTGTTCGCCTATGGCGAGGCGACGGTGCCGAAAGTGACATTGATTACCCGCAAAGCCTATGGCGGCGCCTATGACGTGAGGAGCTCCAAGCATTTGCGCGGCGATGTCAATTACGCCTGGCCGAGCGCGGAAATCGCGGTGATGGGGGCCAAGGGTGCGGTCGAAATCATTTTCCGCGCCGATATCGGCGACCCAGAAAAAATCGCCGCCCGCACCAAGGAATATTCCGACCGCTTTGCGAATCCGTTTGTGGCCGCGTCACGCGGCTATGTCGATGACGTGATCATGCCGCGCGAAACCCGCCGGCGCATCATCCGCGCGCTGATGACGCTGAAGGGGAAGAAATTGGAAAACCCCTGGAAGAAGCACGATAATATTCCTTTGTGAGGGGCAGCCGTGGAGCGTGGCGATCGAGAGGACGGCGTAGAGAAGCGTGAGCGAGAGCTGCGAGCGGCCAAGGCCGCGTCGGAGCTCGCTGCAGAGCGACGTGAGACCGGGCGCGCGGCTGCATTTGCTAGATTACACGAAGCCCTGCTATCCCACCTGTCGCAGGAGACCCAACTGCCCGTTGGACTCAACGTTGCCCAGGATGGTGAGTGGCGCTTCCTACAAGCAACCATTCACTTCGAGAATGCTGAGGGCGTTTGGCATAGAACGATTTTCACGTGTGGCGTTCAGAGACACCTCGTGTCGGACTTAGACACCCTCCCAATTACATATTGTGTGCATCCCGTCTGGGATTCTAGCCAACCGGAGCCGGTCGGAGCGAAACGGATTACAGCAATCACGCATGGGACGTTAGGCGAGGTCGTCGCAACGTCGGTCAAGGTCGCGATTGAGGCGATGGCGCGAGAGCGACTTGCCGGCGGCAGGATCATATCGGGGGAGGAGGCCGGGGAGCGGATTGACGGACGCGAAAATCAAAGGGCGGCTAGCGCAGTCGCGGAAAAGAAGCGACGGCAGGCGCAGAGCCTGCGAGGTTGCTTGATCGGTGGTGCGGTGTTTGTAGGCATCGTTTTTCTGGTAGGACAGTGCAGCAGATTTGTGCACGGTTACTGAACTGCTGGAAAGGTGACGCACACTTTTTCGACGCCCATCGCCTCCACGTGCAGGTTGGAGCGCGCGGCCTCCGGCCGCGCATGCGCCGCCGGAGGCGGGTTGCTCCAACTCACCAAGTGGTGGCGACGTTTGCCTTTGGTTTCCAATCGCGCATTCAGCGCCTTCGGAATGACGGAAGAGGAGGATGTGGGCGCGGCGCCCCTTCGCCTCCGTGAGGGGGAGAAGGTGGCCCGAAGGGCCGGATGAGGGGGCGGGCGTCAAGATAAGGCGCGGGCATCGACACGAGCGCCACGGCTTCAAACCCCACCCTCATCCGGTTGCGTGCCGCGACAACCTTCTCCCGCCCCATGCGGGAGAAGGGGAGCTAAAACCAAGCCCAAGCGGGCGCCTCTATCCCACACCCAACGCCGCAAAACCCCAAGCGCCCCAAGCCGCGCGCAAGAATCAATCCAACCCCGCGCGCGCGGCCTTAAGCTTGCGCGCAATCATGCACGCACCCAAACCCCATCCCGCCAAAGTCCGGCCCAGGCATGTTGCCTGGGCGGGGCTTTGGCTTGCATGTTTGCGCGCGCTGTTCGCCGTCGGCGCCGTTCTGTCGCCGCGCCAAAGCCGGCGCGCCGCCATTCTGTGGGCGCCGCTGCCGCTGTTGGCGCGGCTCGTCACGCATCTGTTGCTGCTCGCCTCCGGCGCGCCGTTGAAATGGCGCATGTTCAAGCGCTATCAGGGGCTGCCGCTGAAGCGCGCGAGCGAACTGCGCCGCCGCACCCGCGCGGCGGTGCGCGTGTTGAAGCTGCGCCGCGCCGATGGCGATCAGCGCGCCGCCATCCGCCGTGTGCTTGAGAACCTCGACGCCGCCATCGCCGTCGTGCGCGCGCTGTTCAGCGCACCCTTCACCCGCCGCCGTGTCCTCTATCCGAGCATCGCCGCGCAAGCGGCCGCGTTCTTCGCGTCGCCGCCTTTGGCTTACGCCGACAGTTCCTAAAGCCCATCCGCGCCACAAACCAAAAATCGCGCCGCGCCGAGCCTGCTCCGCGCGGGCGCCCGCGCGCGCCTAATATTCCACCGCATTATACGCGTGCAGCGCCTCCATCATCTTGGTGACTATCTCGCGCTCGGCCTGGCTCAGCAGCGGGTTCCAGATGTCGAAGATGAGGATGATGCGGGTCTGGTCGGAATTGTTCCAGGCTTCGTGTTCGATGGTGTCGTCGAACACCCAGGCTTCGCCCATGCGCCAGGCGCGCGTGTCGTTGCCGACGCGGAAAGTGCAATCGGGCGGCAGCACTAAAGGCAGATGCACGATCAGGCGGGTGTTGGCCGAACCGGTGTGCGCGGGAATGTGCGTCTTCGGGCTCAGCACCGAAAACATGGCGGTGGGCGCGTAGCCGGGCTGATGCGCCAGCGGCAGGCTTTCAAGCAGCGCGACCGTTTGTGGGCAGCGAGCGCAATTGGCGTCCTGCTTGGCCCCGTCGCGCCACAGAAAATACGAGCTCCAGGCCGGCGAATGATTGAGCTCGGTCCATTGGTTCACGGGTACGCCCGGCGGGTATTGGATGTAGGGCTCAAGCGAGGCGCGCCCCTCGCGCATGGCGAGCGCCAGCTCTTGCTGGATCATCGGCGTCGCGCTTTCGAGCTGTGGCAGCCAGTCAAACAAATCGCGGTCGTAAAACGGGATCGCCGGCAGCTGCGGGAAGGTGAGCAGCAGTGGTTCCTGCACGTAACGCTGTTTCAGTCCAGCGAGGATGTCGATGCATTCCTCGACCCGTCCGAAACGCTGACCTTGGAATGCTTCGCGCAGCGGCGCGGTGGCTTGGCGCAAGTGCTCGGCGAGCGCGCGCGCATTGGCGGCGATGTGCTCGCGTGCGTGCTGTAGGGCGCCGCGCGCGCCGTTGACGAGGTGATGGTCCGGCGGCGCGATTTTGATGGCGTTGCGATACGTGCGCGCCGCAAGCCGCGATTTGCCCAGGTCTTCAAGGATGGCGCCCTTGGTCAACAGCGCCATGAAGAAATAGGGATCGAGCGCCAGTGCGCGATCCACGGCGCTGAGCGCCTGCGTCGGCTCGCCCATATGGCGATGGCAAACGCCCTTGAAGAACGGGATTTCCGGACTGGCAGTGTCCAACGCCTCGGCCTGGGTGAGCAGTATAAGGCCGCCGGCCGGATCGCCTTGCTCCAACTCGCGCCGGCCTAGGAGAAACAGTGCGCGGGGATGCCTTGGGTAGGCCTCGACCAATTCGCCCCATAGCGCGACGGCCTCATCGCGATGGGCGGCGCGCTCGGCTTGCTCGGCGCGCGCTATGAGGTCCTCGGCGCTGGCGTTGGTCATGTCTGGTGCTAACGTAGAGGGCGGGCGGCGACAAATGCGCTCCCGCCGCTGGGCTGCGGCGCCGACGCTTCGCCCGCGGCACGCGTGGCGCGCGCGATATTGTGGTTAACTTTTGCGACCGGCGGCGTCGCCGCCAGCGGAGTGAGGCCCTAGCATCGTGGCCATGCGCGCTTTGTTTGTCTTCGCGGTTTTGCTGTCGGGTTGCGATTTAGCGCTTCGCCCAGCGGCAGAGGCGCCGGCTGCGGAAAGCAGCGAAACCCACCTCGCCAAGTCGAACACGGCAATGAGCCTCACCGGCGACATCGTCATTACGCCGAGCGGCCTCATCTTCGCGCAAGGGATCACGGTCTTCACCCGCGCGCTGGCGCCGCGCGCACCGACCGACCGGGTCGGCCAGGGCGGTGAAGGCTATGCTGCGCTTACCGGTTCGCTCGCGGCGACGGTAGAGTTGCGCCGGGTCACTAACCAGGTGATCGCTCCCAGCGCGTCTAACCGTGAGGGCTTATGCGGCGCGGGGGTCAGGCCGAGCTATGTGGCGTTGCTGCGTGACACAAGGGCGCTGTCGCTGATCGTGTTCGCGGGCAGGCAGCCGCCTGGCCCTAGTGCGACGGACGCCCCAGTTTGCGCGGTGTACGCCTACGCGCCCGATTAATCGGCTTTGCCGAACGGCTTGGTCGGTTCGCCGAG
>JANNFH010000279.1:0-1839 GCA_031379565.1 Alphaproteobacteria bacterium | reverse complement strand
ATCGTCCAGCGTTGCGATCACCGCGTCACCATCGCGGCGCACCGATGCCGTGCCCACCTTCGCATCGCGCAACGCACGTCGCGCGCTGCGCGTGAGGTCTTGCAACCGTTCGGAGACAAGAGCCTTCGCATCGACCTCAAGAACCAAATGCGCCCCGCCGCGCAGATCGAGCCCAAGCGCCACTTGCTGTTTGGGCAACCAATCGGGCAACAGCGCAAGCTGTTGCGGGGTGAACAGATTAGGCAGTGCGGTCGCGGCACCCGCGACAATGATCAACACATAGGCGAAAAGCCGCCAAACGGAGGTGCGCATGGAAATGTCCAAAATCGTGCGTCGATGACCCGCGCGCGAAAGACGCGCCCGGCGACAACGGCAAATCAGGAAAAGGCGATGAAGCGCGAACGGCGCTAGACAGGCGTCACGCCATCAAAGCGGGCGGCGCACGAGCAAAGAACGAGCGCAATGGCAAGCGCCCGAGTCCACGAGTCTCAACGGCAGGCACTGCAAACGAATAGACCGCTTCTACGATCGCGGCAGGCCGGACGGGCAAAAGCTCTTTGCCGCCGCCGGCGCTCTTCGCCAACAGCGCCTGAACAATTCCCCGCACTTCGCGAGGCGCCTTGGCCAGCCGCTGCAAGTCGGTCGCCGAACTGGCGTGTTCCTTCAGCTCCAGACTCGAAGCGACGGGAAACGAGGCAACCGCGGCGGCACCGAACAGCAGCAAGAACGTAGCAATCAACCATTGCTCCGCACCGCGCCGGATGGCGCGCGTCTGCGGAACTGGCCCGGATGGTCGTCTGTTCAAATGAGGCACTCGTAGCGTCCAAAGACGGCAGATGGGGTTGCACAGGCTCATCGGCAAGCTCGGTGCCCCAAAAAACACCCTTCCCGGCGGTTTACCGTGACCTCGTAACCACATCCGGCCCCGTGAAACATGGCCCGCGCTTGCAGGCCCTTGCGATGCCAACCAAACTGTCACTGACACCAAGTCAAAAAGGCCGCATCCGATGATCGTTCGTTCGCTCGTACTCAGCGCCGCGCTGTCGGCGCTTGCCGCCCCGCTCGCCGCGGCACCTTCCGATGCGGACAAAACGGCATCGACCGCCGCATTTCTTGAAGCCGCCAAAGTCCTCAATCACCCGCGTTGTATGAACTGTCACACAACGGTCAATTGGCCGACCCAAGGCGACGATCGCCATCGCCACACTTTTAATGTCGTGCGCGGACCCGACGGCAAGGGTGCGGCCGGCATGGTCTGCACGACCTGCCATCAAGCGAAAAACCAAGACTCGATGAACATCCCCGGCGCAAAGGACTGGCGCATGGCGCCGCTGTCGATGGGATGGACGGGCCTCACCCCGGGCGCCTTGTGCGCAAGCCTGCTCGATCCCAAGAAGAACGGCGGCCGCACAGGCCAAAAAGTGATCGAGCATGTGCGCGCCGATAGGCTGGTCCTTTGGGCTTGGACGCCCGGCGGCAATCGCAAAGCCCCCGATATGCCGCACAAGGCCTTCGCCGCCGCCCTCGAAACCTGGCTCGGCAAGGGCGCGCACTGCCCCACCCCATAATTTCGTGATCCATCTGAACAAGAAGAAACTTGTCCAGGCCTGCGGTTAGAGTTTTCTTCTGTTGACCCAAATCATTGGACTCTGGGAAAGGCCGAAATAGTCTGTTAAGCATGTGGCTCCAGCGCGCGAAGTTTGAGCGCGAACCGGATCTCTCTGCGGTTCGAATCCGGCCGTCTGGCGCTCGCGTGGTTTTGGCCGCGATTTTGGCGAAATGGAAAGCTTCTCGCCGTAAAGTAGAAGCATCCCCGCCACCCCGAACTCGATCGGGCCG
>JANNFH010000278.1:0-11845 GCA_031379565.1 Alphaproteobacteria bacterium | reverse complement strand
ACCATCGGAGATTTCGAGCTTTCCCTCATTCGATTTCACCAGCACAATCTGGCCGATGAAATAAAAGGTCGCGCGGCGGGTGTAGGCGCGCCATAAATCCTGAATCAGACGCCGCACTTCGCGCTCGGTCCAGCTGTAGGGACGCTGATAGCGCGGCACTTTCAGCACAAACCGGCGCGTCAGCACCGCAGCGAAATTGAGAACCTGGGAAGAGAGGCCCAGTGGTGTTTCACCATATGCTGACGCCATCGTCACCGTTTCCTCGCGTTTCCCAAGGGCGTCACGATAGCGAGGGGTTTGACGTGTGCAATTGATGCAAGTCGCGAGCGCGCGCTTCAGTCACCAACCGTTTCCAAAACGTCACATTCGGCTGCGTTCATACCACATTAAACGGCGCAAGCGCAAAATACGGCGCGCTCGAAATTTGCGAGAATTGCCTGAAACCACGGCCCAAAAAAGCGCCGTGCAGAGCGCTGGCGGAGGCCGCGTCGGTGAAAGCAGCGCGGCCCGCGCGCGCGGCGCCCGTTTGCGGCTGAGCCAAGTCGCGCACGCGCCGCGCGATCGCCGCGCCGGAATCCACCCACAAGCACGCGCGCGGCGCAGCGCCCGCCAATTCCTGCCCCAGCAGCGGAAAATGCGTGCAGGACAAAGCAACAACATCGATGGAATCGCCGCCTGGCGCGCCGAACATTTCCGCCATCGCGGCCTCAATGCTCGCGTGGTCTGGGATTTGTCCGCGCAGTTTTGCTTCCGCTGCTTCGACGAGCGCGGAGGAGCCAACTCTCACGACGCGTTTGTCGGCGGCGAATTGCGCGATCAAATCGTTGGTGTAGGCGCGCCGCACCGTCGCTGGCGTCGCCAAAAGGCCAATTACGCCGGTTTTCGTCGCGGCTGCCGCCGGCTTGATCGGGGGCACCACACCGACGATCGGGAGGTTCGCAATAGCCGCGCGCGTACCCGCCAGCGCGATGGTCGAAGCGGTGTTGCAGGCGATGACAACAATATCCGGCGCCCAATTGGCGGCCACCGCGCCAATCAAAGCCGGCACGCGCGCGGCCACAGCTTCATCGGGCTTCAACCCATACGGAAGCCAAGCGGTGTCAGCGAGATAATCGAGTTCAACGGCCATGCCCGAAGCGACGATGGCGTCCAGCACCGAAAGCCCGCCGACACCGGAATCGAACACCAGAACGCGCTTCATCGCTGCCCGTCCAAAAGTTGTTTTTCGGGCTCGGCCAAACCATAGAGCGCAGCGCGCTCCCCTTTCAGCGCCGCCCACATCTGGTCACCGTAGGAATAGTGCCACCATTCGTCGGGATGATTGGTAAAGCCCGCTTCCAGCATCAACCAATAGAGCAGCCGCCGGTTGGCGCGCGCTTCCGCGAACGAGAACGACGCCGCTTTCAGCTCGCGTTCGAAATAATCGGTGGCAGCGATTTCACTGGAATCGTCGAACAGCGAGCCCATGAACAGAGGCTCGCCATCGTTCCAGACGATGCTCAGATCGACAGCGCCCCCGGTTGCGTGGGGCGCGGGACGCGCCGGGCTCTGCGAAGGCGCGGCCCAATAGCGTTCCACTTCCGCAAGCACTTGGGCGTCGGTGAAATCCGGGCTGCGGCGGCGCACCTGTTCCGGCATCCACAGATCGTGAAAATAAGCCTGCACCGCGCGCGGGCGCCATGCATCGAAGAGGTAGAGCTTCAGGCCCACTTGGGCGAGGCGCGCGTTAACACTTTGCAGCCTGCGCCCGACGCTTTCGCGCACCAGCAGCGCATCGATGGCGCCCTCGGCGGGCGCCCAATAAGGCGGATTGCGCGCATGGGCGTAATAATTGCGCCCCCCGACGCCGAAATCTTCAACGCGCACAAGCGTTTCCGCGTTGAACGCGCCGGTTTGATCAATTGGCAAATCACGATACGCTCGCTTCATCAGCCTTGATGATTCGAGGTCTGGGATTTGCTTCGATCGCAGCTGAGCCAGGTCGCCGAACATTCCTGTGGAAACGTTTTGTTAAGTGAGTTTGCTAGAATCGTCCTTTGGGTTAGGGACGGTCGGGTGGGGTAAGTCAACGCGGTTCGCAGCTATCGCGCGGCGCACAGACAACGGGGTCGTAAACATGAATTCCGTCAGCAAATCTTCTGTCAGCTTCGTCACTCTCTCTGCGCTGATCTGGGGCGGTTGGGTAGTCGGCTCGCAAACCCCCGAAGGCCAAGAAGCGCTGGCGCGCGCCTATGAGGCGTACACTACCCAGCAAGCCGCCGCGAATGAGGATTTGTTCGCGCCCAACGCTTTGCGCGCCATTGTCTGCGGCGGCGAGCGCGCGGGGCTGGACGTGAGCGAGCCCAAGCCGTGCCTGGCGGTGGTGGCCGCGGGCCGGTTGTTCGTGGTCGACGCCGGTTCCGGCGCAGCGCAATCGCTGGCGCACCGCAACATCCCGCTGGATCGGCTCGACGCCGTGCTGCTGACCAGCGCCGGGTTCGACCAGTCCGCCGATCTGGATGCCCTCTACACCAATGCTACGCGCGGCGGCGGCGACGCGTTGTTGCCCGTGTACGGCCCGGCCGACACCCAGCGCATGGTCGATGGCCTTAACAGCGCCGCCGGCTTTGACGGCGCCCAACGCGGCTTGCAAGCCTGGGGGCCCTCGCCCGAGCCAGGCCGCTCGGTGATCGTGTTCGAAGGCGACGGCCTGGTGGTCTCGGCCTTCACCACCGAAGCCGACGCCTTCGCTGGCCGGATCGGCTATCGCTTCGACTATCGTGGCCGCTCACTCGTGGTTGGCGGCGACGGCCAGGTCGTGAGCGCCGACGCCGCGCAGAACGCCGATGTTGTGCTGCAAGGAGCGCAAACCCAGACGCTGGCGCGTCTCCACGCGGTTGGGGTCAGCGCCGCCGAAGCCGCCACCCAGGGCCGCGCCGCCAATGCCGGCATGATCGTTCTGACCGGCGCCGAAGACCAGATGGCCGCCTCGATGCAATTGAGCGAAGCCCGCGCCACCGGGGTCGAAGATGTGATCTCCGGCCGCGTCGGCATGCTGCTTGAACTGCCGCTGTCCAGCGACGCGGTGAACGTCCGCGCGCTCTAGCAAGGTGCAGCGCTCTTAGGTTCGCCTGTGGACAGACGGCGCGGCGGGCTTAGACTCGGGGCCCATGCGGCTCCTTCTCATCGCCTTTGCCCTTAGCGCGCTCACCGGCCCGGCGGCGGCTGATCGATACGTGCTGAGCTATGACGGCCTGGCTCTGGGCTTGGCGCCGCTTGGGGAAATCACAATTGACGCCGCGGTATCGGAGGGCGACTACCGCGCCCACGCGACACTTAGGTCCAGCGGTTTGATGAATCTGTTTGAACGCACCGACCTACGCGCCACGGCGACGGGCCGCATCGACGCCGGCGGCGTGCGTTGGCGGCGCTACGACCTCGACCATCATTACAGCCGAAAGCACCGCGTCATTCACATGCGCGCCAATGGGCGCGGCGTGGTGCGCACGGAGATCGTGCCGAACTACCGCCTTTGGGGCGATCCGCCTGCCAATCAAGAACAAGCACGCGCCTCGCGCGACCCACTCTCGACCTTGGTAGCGATGGCGGTGGATGTCGGCCAAAGCCAACGCTGCGCGGGCGCCTACCCCACCTTCGATGGCCGCTTTCACTATCTGATGCAGCTCACTGGCGGGGAGACCGGGCGCTATCGCGGCGGCGGCTTTAGTGGCGTTGTGCTCAAATGCGCGCTCGCTTATGTCGCCGTCGCTGGCTTCGAGCAAACCGACCGCGGGCGTCGGCGCGTCACCAACGGACAAATCTGGTTTGCGCTTGAAGAAGGCGCAAGCTTTGCCCCGCCCGTGCGCATTTCCACGCCGCTCTCCGCCGGCGGCGCGGTAATCCGGCTGACCTCGTGGCGGCGCGCCGAGGTCAGCGTTGATGAAACCGCGACGCTGGGAACCGCAGCGACGGAAACTGAACAATGAGCCCGCGTCGATGAGCGCACGGGCCGCGGCCGCCGAATTGTTGGTCGCGGTGCTCGATCACGGCGCGGCGCTGGACGAGGCGCTCGAAGCGACGCCGAGCTTCGCAACGCTGGAAGGCCGCGACCGCGCCTTCGCCCGCGCCATCGCCGCCGCGAGCTTGCGCCGGCTCGGCGGCATCGATTCGGTGCTGGCGGGTTTGCTGGAGCGGCCGCTGCCGGAAACAGCTGCGCACGCACGAGCCTTGCTGCGCATCGGCGCGGCGCAAATCCTGGTGCTGGGAACGCCGGCTCATGCTGCGGTGGGCGAAACCGTCGCCGCGGCGAACACCATGCGCCAGGCGCGGGGCTTCGCCAAATTGATCAACGCTGTGCTGCGCCGCGTTGTTGGCGAGGGCCCTGGCGCGCTTGAAGCGCTGCCGGCCGGCGCCGATCTGCCCGCGTGGCTGTTCACCCGCTGGCGCGCTGCGTATGGCGCGGAAAGCGCCGGCGCAATCGCGGGCGCTCTGCGCGCTGAACCGCCTTTGGACCTAAGCGTGAAGGATGGCGCCCAGGCATGGGCGCAAACGTTGGGCGGCGCACTGACGCCGACCGGCAGCGTTCGGCTTGCGGCTTCAAGTGTTGAAGCGTTGCCCGGCTTCGCCGAGGGCGCGTGGTGGGTGCAGGATGCGGCGGCGGCGCTGCCGGCGCGCATGCTGGGCGAAGTTCGCGGGCTGAACGTGCTCGATCTCTGCGCCGCGCCCGGCGGCAAGACGCTGCAACTCGCCGCCGCCGGCGCCCGTGTCACCGCGCTCGATCGCTCGCGCGAGCGGCTGCAACGGCTGCAGCAGAACTTGCTCCGCACCGGGCTCAAAGCCAAAATCGTCTGCGCCGACGCGCTGGCGCTGAAAATCCGCGAACCGTTCGACGCCGTGTTGCTCGATGCGCCCTGCACCTCCACTGGCACGCTGCGCCGCCATCCGGATATCGCCTGGCTGCGCCGGCCCGACGACGTGCGCACGCTGTCAAAGCTGCAAAGCGACTTGCTGCGCGCCGCCGCCAGTTTCGTGAAGCCCAGCGGGCGGCTGGTTTACGCGGTGTGTTCGCTGGAGCCGGAAGAAGGGCCTGGCGTTATCGCGCAGGCGCTACAAAGCGGGGCCTGGCGGCGCGAGCCGCTGGCGCACGGGGAGATCGCTGGCGCCGACGGGTTCATCACCAGCGACGGCGATCTGCGCACGCTGCCCTCGCACTGGCGCGAGATCGGCGGGCTCGATGGGTTTTTCGCCGCGCGGCTTGTACGCCATTGACATAGTACGCCATTGGCGTATGCTAGGCCAGCATGCCGCTCTCGGCGACTTCAAGTGTTGAGATTACGCAGGGGTTGGCATGCCCGCATTGGTTACAATTGTAGAACTGGGTTCGTTCCTGCGCGACGCCGAGTCGGCGTTGAGTGACGACGAGCGCGAAGAACTGAAGACCTTTCTTGCGGAAAATCCGGATGCGGGCGACGTCATTCCCTCAACCGGCGGCGTAAGAAAATTGCGGTGGCGGGTGCAAAGTAAGGGAAAGCGCGGTGGTGGTCGCACGATATATTATTACCGCAACCAGGAAATGCCGCTCTTCCTGATTGGGTTTTTCACCAAGGGCGTCAAATCCGACCTAAGTGAAGCGGAAAAGAGAGCGGCCAAGCGTTTGGTGGCGCAGCTGGTCAAGGAGTTTCGGCCGGCGCGATGATAGGTAAAAACGATGAGCGTTGCGGGCAAAAAGATTTTGGAGGGGCTGGAAGAAGCGCTCCGCTTCGCGCGCGGTGAAGATACCGGTGCGCGCGTCACAGTTGTGGAGATTCCTGACGTCTCGGCAATTCGCAGGAAGCTGGGATTTACTCAGGAGCAATTTGCGCGCCGTTTCGGCGTCAGTCTCGGTACGCTGCGTAATTGGGAACAAGGCGCACGTTTCCCGGAAGGGCCCGCGCGCGTTTTGTTGACGGTAATCGACAAGGAACCGGCGGCGGTGAAGCGCGCCTTGGCGAGCAGCGCCGCGCCGCGAATAGTCAAAAAAGCCACGGCCGGGGCCGCGAAAAAATCCAGAAAGCGCGCCTAAGCGCCCACACGCTCCAGCGCCGGATAATCGACATAGCCTTCAACGCCGGAACTGTAGAACGTCTTCGCGTCCCACTCATTCAAAGGCGCGCCGGTAGCGAAGCGCGCGACCAAATCAGGATTGGCTATGAACAGCCGGCCAAACGCCACCGCGTCCGCATCGCCGCGCGCGAGGACGGCTTCGGCGCTCGCCTGCGCATAGCCTTCGTTGGCGATGAGCGGGCCGCCGAAGGCGCGTTTCAGCATCGGCGCAATGGAGTCGGCGGCTTCGTGCTCGCGCGTGGCAATAAAGGCGAGACCGCGTTTGCCCAATTCGCGGGCGATGTAGGAAAACGTGCCCGTCAAATCACTATCGCCCATGGAATGGGAATCGCCGCGCGGCGCCAGATGCATGCCGACGCGCCCCGCGCCCCAGACTGCTATGCAAGCATCGGCGACTTCGAGCATCAGGCGGGCGCGGTTTTCGATCCTGCCGCCGTATTCGTCCTCCCGCTTGTTTGACCCGTCCTGCAGGAATTGGTCGAGCAGATAGCCGTTGGCGCCGTGAATTTCGACGCCGTCAAAGCCGGCGCGCTGCGCGTTCTCGGCGCCCTGACGATAGGCCTCAATTATTCCTGGGATTTCGTCCAGCCGCAGCGCGCGCGGGGCGACATGCTCCACCTTCGGCCGCACCAGGCTGACAAAGCCGGCAGGCGCGATGGCGCTGGCCGACACCGGCAATTGCCCCTCGAGGTAAAGCGGATGCGACACCCGCCCCACATGCCAGAGCTGCAGTATCATGCGCCCGCCAGCGCCATGCACAGCTGTTGTGATGGCGCGCCAAGCCTCGACCTGGGCATCCGACCAGATGCCGGGCGTATCTGGGTAGCCGACGCCCATCGGCGACACCGAGGTAGCTTCGCTGATGATGAGCCCGGCCGAGGCGCGCTGGACGTAATAGTCCCGCATCAAAGCGTTCGGCGTGCGCGCCTCCCCCGCGCGGCAGCGGGTAAGCGGGGCCATGATGATGCGGTTTGGGAGCGACAGTTCGCCCAGCCGCATAGGGTCAAATAATTTTGCCATCGGAACGCAACCCGGTCTGCGCGCCGGCGCGGCGCCCGAAACCGGAACTTGGGAAGCCCCGCCCGAAGAAGCAAATGGCTCCCCCCATTGCCTCCGCCCCCAGCCCCGGCTAGTCACGGGCCATGGCGCGGACGCTGATTGCGCCGTCGATTTTGGCGGCGGATTTCGCAAAATTGGGCGAGGAAGTGCGCGCGGTCGAGGCCGCTGGCGCCGACATGATCCATGTCGAAGTCATGGATGGCCATTTCGTCCCCAACATTTCGATAGGCCCGGTCGTGGTGAGAGCAATCCGCCCCCACACCAAGCTGCCGCTCGACGTGCATCTGATGATCTCGCCGGTGGATTTGTATCTGCAAGCATTCCGCGATTCCGGCGCCGACATCATCACGGTGCATCCCGAAGCGGGGCCGCATTTGCACCGCACGGTGCAAGCGGTCAAGGCAACCGGCGCCAAGGCAGGCGTCTCGCTCAATCCCGGCACGCCGGTGGAAGCGCTCGACAATGTGATGGATGTGATCGACCTGGTTCTGGTGATGAGCGTCAACCCTGGCTTCGGCGGGCAGAGCTTCATCGACAATCAGCTCAGAAAGATCGAAGCGGTGCGCGCGCGCATCGAGGCGAGCGGGCGCGACATCATGCTTGAAGTCGATGGCGGCGTGAACGAAAAAACCGCGCCGCGCTGCATCGCCGCGGGCGCGACAGCGCTTGTCGCTGGCACCGCAGTGTTCGGCGGCGATGCTTCCGAGTACGCCGCCAACATCAGGCGCCTGCGAGGTCCGGGTTAAACCGCATGACGGCGCCGGCCACCCCCACCCGCCGGCCAGCACGGCCGAGCCCGACCAGCGAGCCTTGGCGGGCGAATCCATTTCATCGCATGCGGCTCGGCGAATCCGCGCCCGACCGGATCGAAGGCTGGGGCCGCGATCCCCGCGTCGGCGATTCAGAGCGCGGTCGCGAAATCGGCCGCGGCATCTGGCGCATCGGCGCCGAGCGCATCGCCGGCGACCATTCCTCGCCTTGGGGCCGCCCCCACCCTTCGCGCCATTTCAGCGCGCGCTTGCATTCGTTTTCGTGGCTAGCCGACGTCGCCGCGATCGGCCCATCGGCGGAAGCGCGGATCGCCGAACTGATCGACGCCTGGGTGGCGGAAAGCGGCGATTGGGACGATCTCGCCTGGGACCCCGAACTGACCGCCGAGCGCTTGTTCGCTTGGTTGTGCTGGGGGCAGCCCGCGTTTGAGCAAGGCGATCCGACGCGGCGCGCCGCCCTGTTGCGCTCGGCCGCACGGCAGGCGCGTTTGCTGTTGATGGCGCAATCTGAATTGAGCGAACGGCATTTGGGCTCGATTAAAGCTGGCGCCGCGCTCGTGCTCGCCGCTGCTGCCGGCTTTCCCGATGCCGACCGGCTGGTCGGCCAAGGCGAGGAATTGCTTATCGAAGCCTGCGCCAAACAATTCTTCCCAGATGGGGGCCATCAATCACGCTCACCCGAGGCGTTGGCCGAAGCGCTCTGCGATCTCATCACCGCCCATGACGTGCTGGCGGAACTGGACGAACCACCGCCGATCATGCGCGACATCCTACCCAAGCTCGCCAACATGCTGCGCGTGCTGCGGTTGGGGGATGGCGGGATTGGGTGCTTTCACGGCGGCTCCGAGAGCGCCGCGGCGACGATCGATTCGGTGCTGGCGCGCGCGCCCGGCGAGGCGCGCGCGTTCCAGTTCGCCACCCACTCGGGTTACCAACGGATCGAAGCACAGAGCTTGCGCATTCTGTTCGATGTCGGCGGGGCGCCGCCGCTCTCTTATTCCGAGCGCGCGCACGCGAGCGCGCTGGCGTTCGAAATGTCGAGCGAAACCGAGCGGCTGATTGTCAGCGTCGGCTCGGCGCGCGAATTGGCGCCGTTCGCCCGCCAAGCTGCGCGCACCACCAGCGCCCATTCGACGCTTATCGTTGGCGACGCCCTCTCCGCAACATTGGAGGAAGCGCGCCGCGGCAAGGCGCCGCCGCGGCTGATCGGGCCAAACCTAGACGAGGTCCGCCGTTCGTCCGATGAGAGCGGCATCACGGTCCAGGGCCGTCATGACGGCTACCGGGCGCAATTTGGCTTGCTGCACCGGCGCTATTTGTTCGTCGATCACGAGGGGCGCAATGTGCGCGGCATCGATGAATTGATCCGCCCCAGCAAGCTCAAGACTCAGGCGCCAAAACAACCGATTCCTTTTGTGGCGCGCTTTCATCTCTATCCAAACGTGCGCGCGCGCATGGCCGAGCCCCAAGTGGCGCTGCTGGAAACGCCGAGCGGACAGCGCTGGCGGCTGCGCACCGACGCCGGCGAGATGGCCATCCTCCCCTCGACCTATTGGGGCGGCAAACCGGTGCCCCAAGAGAGCCTCCAGATTGTGCTTACGGGCGCCGCCGACCCGATGGGGCACGGGCTGGGCCCCCCGAATCGCCTGCGCTGGGCGCTGACCCGGGCGCAGTGACGCTTGGCCGAGTTGACCACTGCCCGAGTCGGCCCATAGCAGACCGAACATGCAAGACATCATCCCGATCCGCCGCGCGCTGATTTCGGTTTCCGACAAAACCGGCTTGATCGAGCACGCCAGGGCGTTGATCGGCGCAGGCGCGGCGCTGGTTTCCACCGGCGGCACCAGGAGCGCCATCGCCGACGCGGGCCTCGCAGT
This sequence comes from Alphaproteobacteria bacterium, assembly GCA_031379565.1. Taxonomy (GTDB): domain Bacteria; phylum Pseudomonadota; class Alphaproteobacteria; order Caulobacterales; family Aquidulcibacteraceae; genus Vitreimonas. The sequence goes on along the minus strand of JANNFH010000278.1, from coordinate 2,058 downwards.
CGAGGACGTTTCGACCGTGACCGGCTTTCCGGAAATGATGGATGGGCGGGTGAAGACGCTGCACCCGAAGGTGCATGGCGGCCTGTTGGCGCTGCGTGACGATCCCGAGCACGCGCGCGCCATGAAGGAGCACGGCATCGAGGGCTTCGACGTGCTGTACGTCAATCTTTACCCGTTCGAAGACACGGTCGCTCGCGGCGCCGATTTCGACGAATGCGTGGAGAATATCGATATTGGCGGGCCAGCCATGATCCGCGCCGCGGCGAAGAATTACGGCTATGTCGCCGTGGCCACCGATGCCGAGGATATGGCGGCGATTTTGGCCGAAGCGAACGCGCACGGCGGCACGAGCTTGACGCTGCGCACGCGGCTGGCGGCGAAAGCCTATGCCCGCACCGGCGCTTATGATGCGGCGATATCGAATTGGTACGCGCAGCAGCTTGACGATGACGCGCCGACTTGGCGTGCATTTGGCGGCAGGCTCAAACAGCCGTTGCGCTATGGCGAAAACCCGCATCAGCAGGCGGCGTTCTACGCCACCGGCGAAAAGCGCGCCGGCGTGGCCACGGCGCGGCAGTTGCAGGGCAAGGAGCTCAGCTACAACAATTTGAACGATACCGACGCTGCTTATGAATTGGTCGCCGAGTTCGGCGGCCCTGCAGTCGCCATCATAAAGCACGCCAATCCTTGCGGCGTGGCGGAAGGCGCGAGCTTGCTGGAGGCGTACCAGAAAGCGCTCGAATGCGATCCGGTTTCGGCGTTCGGCGGCGTTGTGGCGCTCAACCGCAGGCTCGACAAGGCGGCGGCGCAGGCGATCGCGGAAATCTTCACCGAAGTGGTGATCGCGCCGGAGGCGGACGAGGACGCCATCGCCGTGTTCGCAAAGAAGAAAAATTTGCGCCTACTGATAGCGGGCGGCTTGCCCAATCCGGCGGCGCCTGGGCTTTTCGTCAAAACCGTGGCCGGCGGATTTTTGGCGCAGAGCCGCGACAATGGCCGCATCAGCGCCAGCGACCTAAAGATTGTCACAAAGAAAAAACCGAGCCCAGAGCAAATTCGCGATCTCCTCTTCGCGTTCCGCGTTGCCAAGCATGTCAAATCGAACGCCATCGTCTACGCCCGCGACGGCGCAACAGTCGGCATCGGCGCGGGGCAAATGAGCCGGGTCGATTCCGCCCGCGTCGCGCGGCTAAAGGCGGAAGACGCCGCTCATGCCGCCGGCTGGAACGATCCCAAAACCATCGGCTCGGTGTGTGCTTCAGACGCCTTCTTCCCGTTTCCCGATGGCTTGTTGCAAGCTGTGCAAGCCGGCTCGACCGCCGTGATTCAGCCTGGCGGCTCGATTCGCGACGAGGATGTGATCAAGGCCGCCGACGAGGCCGAAATTGCCATGGTGTTCACGGGAATGCGCCACTTCCGGCACTAAAGCTGCGGTCGCCCTTGCGCCGATGAGCGGCGGGCCTCACATCAGGCACGTGCCAACAGAGACGCTGATCCAGCGCATCGCGCTTTTGGCGCCGCATTTCGAAATCGTGCGGCCGAGTGGCGCGGGACCGTTTCCAGCAATGGTGATGCTGCACGGGTGCGGCGGGCGCCAGCCGTTTCTGGACGGCTATGCCGAAGCGTTGCGAAAGCTTGGCGTAGCGTCCCTTATCGTGGATTCACATGCGCCGCGCGGCATAGATCGGGTGGGCGCCTCTCTCACCGTCTGCACTGGCGCGCGCTTGCAGGGGCGGGAGCGCGCGGGCGATCTCTATGCCGCGTTCGCTTGGGTGCGCATGCAAGATTGGGCCGATAGCGCGCGGGTTTTCGCGGCGGGCTGGAGCCATGGGGCATGGACGGTGCTTGATGCGCTGGCGCTGACGCCAGGCGCGGAGATGCGCCGCGCCACCGGGCTTGAAGATCTGCCGCCAGAGCCGCTGCAAGGCTATGCCGCCGCCAAGGCCTGGATCGTTTCGCTCGGCCAGCCGGCGAAGCGTGCGCGCGCGGCCTTCGCCGAGCTAAACGGCCAGGGGCCTTGGACATTCGCCAAGCTGATGTTGGTGTCGGCCGAACTCA
>JANNFH010000273.1:0-3204 GCA_031379565.1 Alphaproteobacteria bacterium | reverse complement strand
GACCGGTTCATCCCCTGACCTTGCCGGGAGCGGACACGATCAGAGCACCAGCTTCAGCTACAATTCCGCGTCCCAGATCACGCAGCGCGCCGCCAGCAACGGCGCTTATGACACGCCCGCGCCGCTCAACGGAACCACCAGCTACCAGCGCAATGGGCTCAACCAATACAATACGGGCGCCGGCTTCAGCGTAAGCGTCATCCGATCACCGTTGGGCGATGAAATTTACGCCGTAGGTTGATCGGGCTTCGCCCCGATGGGCCGCGGCCCAGGCCCAGGGGGTGAGTTCGGCGAGGCGCAGGTTGGAATGGCCGCGCGACAGGGCGTCGAGGATGCCGGCGAGGTAGGCGTGCGGATTGAGGCCGTTGAGTTTTGCCGATTGCGCCAGTGTGTAGATGATGGCCGCCCGGCGCCCGCCTTCATCGGAGCCGAGGAAGAGAAAATTCTTGCGCGATACGGCGATGGTTCTGAGTCCCCGCTCAGCGGCATTGTTGTCGATGGCGAGGCGTCCGTCGCTGGCATAGCGCGACAACGCCCCCCATCGCTCGAGCGCGTAGCCCAGCGCTTTTCCTGTGTCGCTCTTGGCTGAGATACGCGCCGCTTTTTCACGCATCCAGATTTCGAATGCCGCGAGCAGCGGGACGGCTTGCTCTTGGCGCACGGCCAAACGTTCTTGCGCCGGCTTTCCATTAATGTCGCGCTCGATGGCGTAAAGGTCTTGGATGCGCCTGAGCGCCGCTGCGGCGATCGGCGATTGGGTTTTCTCGAACGCCTCGAAAAAATAGCGGCGGGCATGGGCCATGCAAGCGACATGGATGATTCTAGCGGGGACGCCGCCGACGGGCGCCGTCAGTTTTTCGTAAGGCGCATAGGCGTCGGCCTGCAGGTATCCAGAAAAGCCGGCGAGATCTTCCTGTGGACGCACGCCTTTGCGATCGGGCGAGTAGCGATAATACGCCGCCGGCGGTCGCAGTCCGCGCCAAGGCTCTTCGTCGACGAGGTAGATCCATAATCGACCGGTGGCGGTTTTGCCGGTCCCAGGGGCCAGCACTTTGACCGGCGTGTCGTCAGTGTGCAGCACCGGGGCGCGCATCACTTCCAGTTTGATCAGATCGCAAATCGGCTTGCCCCACCACGCCACCGCACCCATCCATTCCGCCATCGCCGCACGCGAGATCTCGATGCCGAGGCGGGCGAGCATTTCGGACTGGCGGTAGAGCGGCGCGCCATCGCAATATTTCGAGATGGCGATGTCGGCGATCAGCCCGGGCCCGGCCATGCCTTTGGCGATCACCAAATCTCGCGCCGGCGCCTGGATAATTTTTTCACAGACGCGGCAGGCGTATTTCGGCCGCACAGTGCGGATGACTTTGTGCTCGACCGGGACTTTCTCGAGCACCTCGGTGACGTCCTCGCCGATTTTGACCCGCACGCCGGGCGCGCAGCAGGCGCACGTCGTTTCGGGCTCCAGTACGATGATTTCGCGCGGCAGATGTGTGGGAAACGGTTTTCGCACGCCCGGCTTACGCGGTGCGCGCTCGCGTCCGGCCAGCTTGGCCTTGGCGTCAGCGTCGGCTTCGCGCTCGGCTTGGGTTTCCTCGAGGTCCTCAAGCTTGAGCTCGAGCTGCTCGATGACGCGGGTGAGCTTTTCCGATTTGCTGCCGTATTGCTTGCGCCGCATCTGCGTGATCAGCGCTTTGAGATGCTCGATCTCGACCGCGCCGGCTTCAAGCGCGGTTTGCGCCGCAAGCGCTTCGGCGCGCGCGGCGCCGAGTTCGATGTCCTTCACCGTGATCGTTGCGCGCGCGGCAAGCAGCGCCGCTTTCAGCGCGTCGACATCGTCGGGAAGATCAGCGGCGGTGGACACGAAAAGCAATGTATCTGCTTCGCGGCGCTGGCGACATACGCATCATGCGAGTCATTTGGCCGCTTTGACTTGTACGCGATTCAGCACGGATAAAATCAAGCGTCGCGCAAAATCACGCGTCCCGTTCTGGCGTCGGGCGCACGCTCCAATTCGGCATTCGCCAATCGATCCCCTCGGTCAGCATGGCCAATTGCGCGCTGGTCAAGGTGACCATTCCATCCTTGGCCTGGGGCCAGGTAAAACGGCCCTTCTCCAAGCGCTTGGCGTAAAGCACCAGGCCCTGGCCGTCCCAATAAAGGCTTTTTACAATGTCGCCGCGACGGCCGCGAAAAATGTAAAGCGCCCCGCCATAGGGATCGGCGTTGAGATCGCGCTCGATTCGGCCCGCCAAGCCGTCGAAGCCTTTGCGCATGTCGGTGATTCCGCAAGCCAGAAAAATACGCGTCCCCGGGGCCAACGCCAACATCAGCGGCAAACCGCTTTCAGCACCACGCCCAGTGCGCGCGCGTCCGCCGCACCATCGATGCGCACCGCGACCCCATTGGGCAGAATAATCTCAATCCGGTTCGCTGGGCGCGCTTCGCTTTTCACTGCGGGAGAAGATTCTGCAATCCGCACCGGCATGAAGCGCGCCGGCGCCTCGGCCAGCGCTTGCTTCCTCCAGGTGTAAAACAAGCTGCTCGAAATTCCATGCCGGCGCATGATCTCGCTCGGAACCGCGCCAGGCGCCAGGCCCTCGCCAACAATCGACGCCTTCTCCGCGGCGCTCCAGCGGCGCTTGCGAACCGGGCGCACCTCGATCACGACATCGCTCTTATGAGCGCGCACGCGAGGCTCGTATGAGCCCTCATATGACTGCTCTTCGTCCATCTATCGGCCCCGGCTGCGTCGGGGAAGGCAATCACCAAACGGCCATCGCCCGCAAGGCGTGGTTCAGATGACGCTTACGTTCAAGGCCGTGGTGCTCGCGGTCCAATATCAGATGACCGCGCAAGGTCTATCACTTCGCCTCGGCTGTTCGACGCACGAGGCCGAACGTCTGTTGCAGCTTCATCGTCAGGCGTTCAGCCGCTTCTGGCGTTGGTCCGATGCCGTCGAGCATTACGCGTTGATCTATGGCGTGATCGAAACGGTGTTCGGCTGGCGCCTCCACATCGTACCGGGCGGCAACCTTCGCACCATCCGCAACTTTCCAATGCAAGCCAACGGCGCCGAGATGTTGCGGCTGGCGTGCTGCATGGCGACAGAACAAGGCATCAATCTCTTAGCTCCTGTGCATGACGCTCTCATGATCGAAGATGCCGCTGACGCCATCGACGCCACGGTCGCACGTACCC